>CAIPBW010000215.1 GCA_903863395.1 uncultured beta proteobacterium | reverse complement strand
GCGCCTTCACTCTACGCTGTGTTACCTCAGTCCGATGCAGTTTGAGAAACGCTGGGACGCGGCACAGCTATTGAAGGCCGCATAAT
Source organism: uncultured beta proteobacterium (assembly GCA_903863395.1). GTDB lineage: Bacteria > Pseudomonadota > Gammaproteobacteria > Burkholderiales > Burkholderiaceae_C > Allorhodoferax. The sequence goes on along the minus strand of CAIPBW010000215.1, from coordinate 5,189 downwards.
GGAACGGCTAAGCGATACGTCAAACAGGGGCAGGTTCACCAGATCATCCTTCAGCCCTTCGTCTTCGAAAAGTAATGTTGAAATAGATTGGCACGTATATTTAAAATTTCTTTTGTGTCTCAAGTTTACAGGACATTACGCTTTTATCAATAACCATGCCTGAACGTTGAAAAATGGCATTGAGGGGAAAAGGTGGGGAAAAGGGGGGGAAAAGGGGACGCTACCCTTTTCTCTGTAAGCGTCGAACCCCATCTCAGCCGCTAAGGCTGGGGGTGTGCGGTGGCTTTGTTTCTTGGTCGCTGGGTGGCTGGTTACCGCGCCATCTCGATCAGCTCAATATCCTTCTTGAGCAAGTCATTGATTAGCGCAGAAAAGTCCACCCCTTTGGCGCTGGCCAGCGCGGCCAGCGTGGCCTGCACCTTCTGATCCAGGTACACCGGCAAATTCAACTGCGCGCCAGCCCGGTAGAACTGCCCGCGCTTGGCCCCTGAGAAATCAATCTCGGCGGGCATATCGTCATCAATGGGTGTGGTCTGTGCATTCATAGTGGTCACCTTGGCGAAATCGTTTTAACGGGGTTCATTCTCATACTGCTGGCGTTCGCGCTTCGTGGCTTCACGCGCTGAAATGATGCGCACGATCACATTGATCGGCCCGGTGTGCTGGTAGGTGTGCGACACCGCCAAGAGCTTGCCCTCGCTGGACATGCCCAACGTAAACCAACGCTCTTCGAATTCGCTGCGCGCAGCATCGAACACGGTCAGCGCCAAGGTATCGAGCAACACCGTAGCCGCTTGCACAAACGTTATGCCGCTGTGCTTGGTGATATTCGATTGCGCCTTGACCGGGTCCCATGTGATGTCGAGTTGCAGCGCGCTGTCGTTCGGGCTGCTCATGCGGGCGCACCTGCCAGGCGGCGGGCCTGGTGCTTGAGCAGCATGCCGTCCAGCAGTTCCTTGACCACCATGCGCTCGTTGCTGTCGAGCTGCGACAGGGCTTCAAAGCGCAAGCGCAAATCCTCGTCCGGGCCGCGTTCGCCCTCTTCGAACACCAAACTGTCCAGGCTCACATGCAAAGCCTTGGCCAACCGAATCAGGGCTTCTAGGGTAGGTTGGGCCGTCCCTGCCTCATAGCGGCGAATCTGGTTCACATGCAACTCAGCCGCATCCGACAGGGTTTGCTGGGTGTAGTTGGCTGCTTTGCGTAGCTGGATCAAACGTGCTGGGAAGTGCATGGACAGAAAGCCAAATAATGCGATGCCATGATTGTAGACCCCCATTCTGAAAAGGATTGACAAAACAACAGTACAAGGTATTAACATAAAACAGCAAAGGAAAAGGAGGAAAAGGGGGCACTTCGTCTTGCTGGTCCCCGGCCAAGCCGGGGCCCTGGGGTCAGAGCCCGATTTCGTTCAGCGCTATTTGTCCCCGGAAAAACCTTTGTCCTGAATCGGGATCTGACCCCAAGACCCCTTCCAGCGCTGGACCCGACGCTACGCGCCGTCTTTGGTTCTGGCGCCAGTAACTGCGATCGCGTCCTGGTTCATTGTGGGCGCTGCGCAGGGTTTGGCGGCGTGAGCGCAGCCCTGCGAGCAGCCGCTGCAGCCCTGCCCGGCTTGGGCGTGGGATCGTTTGGGCAGCAGTGCCTTGATGACGTAGTAGAAGCACAGCGCCACCAGCGCTGCCGTAATCAGCCATTGGAGCAGCATGCCTTAGCCCCCCAGCCAGGTAGTGACGTGGTAAGTGGCCCACGCTGCGGCATAGGCCAGCACGAACAGGTACAGGGCCATGAGCAACGGGTACTTCCACGAGTTGGTTTCGCGCCGCACCACGGCCAGGGTCGAGAGGCACTGCGGCGCAAAAACATACCAGGCCAGCAGCGCGTAGGCGGTGGCCAGCGACCAGTCCTGCGCAATCACCGGCGACAAGGCGCTGGCCACGCTGCCGCCGGCGTCGGAGAGCGAATACACCGTCCCCAGCGCGCCCACGGCCACCTCGCGCGCGGCCAAACCCGGCACCAGCGCAATCGAAATCTGCCAGTTAAAGCCAATCGGCGCAAACAGCACCTGCAAGGCGCGCCCGAGCATGCCCGCCACGCTGTACTGGATGGCCGGACCCTGGGACGCATCCCAGCCCGCTGGAGGGCCGGGGAAGGTGGACAGGAACCACAGCACCACCATCAGCGCAAAGATGATGCCGCCCACACGCTGCAAAAAGATACGCGCGCGCTCCCACAGGCCGAGTGCCAGATTGCGCAGGCCCGGCACGCGGTACGGTGGCAGTTCCAGCATCAGTGGCTGGTAGCCGCTCTTCATCCAGGTGCGCTTGAACACCCAGGCCACGGCCATGGCGCTCAGCACGCCAACCAGGTACAGGCCAAACAGGGTGAGCCCACGCAGATCGAGCCAGCCCACGCTGCGGTCGGGCACAAAGGCCCCGATCAGCAAGGCGTACACCGGCAGGCGGGCCGAGCACGTCATCAACGGCGCGACCATGATGGTGGCCAGGCGGTCCTTCCAGTTGGCAATGGTGCGCGTGGCCATGATGCCCGGAATGGCGCAGGCAAAGCTGGACAGCAGCGGAATGAACGCCCGCCCCGATAGCCCCACCTTGCCCATCAGGCTGTCGAGCAGGAACGCCGCACGCGGCAGGTAGCCCGAATCCTCCAGCAGCAGGATGAAGAAAAACAGAATCAGGATTTGCGGCAAAAACACCAGCACGCCACCCACGCCGGCCACTACCCCGTCCACCAGCAAGCTGCGCAAGGGGCCGGCCTGCATGTGCGCCAGCAGTGCGTCGCCCACCGAGGCCACGCCCAGCTTGATCCACTCCATAGGCACCCCCGCCCAACTGAACACCGCCTGGAAAATCAGAAACAGCACCGCCGCCAGCACCACCAGACCCCAAAAGGGATGCATGACGATGGCGTCAAGCTGGTGCTTGAAGCGGCTGGTGGACGGCGTCTGCGGTGCCACCAGCGCCAGTACGCGCCGCACCTCGGCCTGCAATTCGGCCGATCCGGGGTGGCGCTGTGCGCCTACAGCGGCGTGCAGCGGCTGCGTTGGTGTCTGCAGTTCCTGCTCCAGCAGGGCCAGCAAGGCGGCGTGGCCGTTGTGCTTGACCGCCACCGTCTCCACCACCGGGCAGCCCAGTTCGGCTGACAGGCGCTTGACATCGATCACCAACCCCTGGGAGCGCGCCACGTCGGCCATGTTCAGGGCCACGATCAACGGTTTGCCCAGGCGTGCGAGTTCAAGCACTAGGCGCAGGTTCATGCGCAGATTGGTGGCATCCACCACGGCGACGATCACGTCCGGCGGGGCCTCGCCTTCCATGCGGCCCTCGATCACTTCGAGCATCACCTGCTCGTCTGGCGTGGCAGCGTTCAGGCTGTAGGAGCCGGGCAGATCGACCACTACGATGCTCTGGCCGTTGTTCAGGCGCGCCAAACCGGCCTTGCGCTCGACCGTTACCCCGGCGTAATTGGCAACTTTTTGGCGCGCGCCGGTGAGCAGGTTAAAGAGTGCGGTCTTGCCGCAGTTGGGATTGCCCACCAGCGCGATGCGCTTGTGCGGCACATGCTCGGCAAGCGCGTGGGACATCAGGCCAGGCGGGCAGCAGCACCCTCGAGCGTCTGCACCCGGATGCACTGCGCTTCGAGCAGGCGCAAGGCAAACTGCGTCTCCCCTACCTGCACCGCCAGCGGCTCGCGCCCACCGGGGCCACGGCGCAGCACATGCACCGGTTCGCCCGGGATAAAGCCCAGCTCGCCCAGGCGGCGCAGAATCGCCTCTTCGACCTCAACCGACTCGGCCACGACGCGGTCAACCAGCGCGCGTGCGCCATTGGGAAGTTGTGAAAGCAGCATGGTGGCCTTTGCCGATTGAGAGAGGGTGGAACGGGGATTTTTGTCTGTTCTAAATGAGAGTATATCTCATTTAGACCCCCCTCTCGACCCACTTTTTCAGCCCCTTTTCGGGCTCAATCGTAGGCAATGACGGCCTTACCCTGGTCGGCCTGTGCGCGCCAACTGGCCAGCGCCGCATCGGTGGGGTAAAAGCGCACGTCGTCGCCCAGATGCAGCTCGGCCACGGCACCGGTGCAGGCGTCGTCAACCACAGTGCCTGGGGCGTCAGCAATGCGCCGCTGCACCTGCAGCCGGATGCCCAGCCCGCGCACCAGTTCGCCCTGCTCCGACATTTCGCGCTTGGGCGGAAACTCCTTGAGCATGCGCGCCACCTCGGGCAGCTTGCCGTTGACTGCCACGCGCAGGTACTTGCCAAAGCGGCAGCGCGCCTGCTCCAGACTCCAGAGCTGGTTGATGGTGAGCTGCATGCCGCCCGAGAAACGGTCGGGCTGAACCTTGCCCATGGCGATCACCAGCTCGTCATCACGCAGCAGGTTGCGGTTGGCGTTGAACAGGGCTTCGTCCACCCGCGCTTCAATCACTCCGGCGCTGTCGTCAAGCTTGAACAGCGCCAACTTGCCGCGCTGGCCGTTGATCAGCCGAAAGTCGTTGACGATGCCCGCCACCAGTTGCGGCTCGCGCGTATCGGAAAGTTCGTCAATCGGGCGCTTGGCAAAACGGCGCACTTCCAACGCCACTTCGTCAAACAAATGGCCTGACAAATAAAAGCCCACCGCCGTTTTTTCCTGCGTGAGCTGCTCTTTCACGCCCCAGGGCACGGTGGTGGCCAGGTCTGGCTCCTGCGTGCTCGATCCATGGTCGTCTTCGCCGCCCATGTCAAACAGGCCCACCTGGTTGGCATTGGCCGCAGCGGCAGCGGCAAAGTCAAACGCGATGTCAATCGACTCCACCAGCGCGGCGCGGTTGCGCTGCACGGTATCAAAGGCACCGGCCTTGATCAGTGCCTCGACACAGCGCTTGTTCAATCGCGTGCGGTCCACCCGGCGCGCAAAGTCAAACAGACTGGTAAAGGCACCGGCTTCCTGGGTTGGGCCACGCCCTTCGCGCGCCGCCACAATGGCGTCGATGGCCTGCTGCCCCGTGCCCTTGATGGCGCCCAGCCCGTAGCGGATCTGGGTATCGGAAATCGGCTCGAAGCGGTAACTGCCGTGGTTGAGGTGGGGCGGCTCAAAGGCAATGCCCATCTTCTGCGCATCCTCAACCAACACCTTAAGCTTGTCGGTGTCGTCCATTTCCACGGTCATGTTGGCGCAGAAGAATTC
>CAIPBW010000214.1 GCA_903863395.1 uncultured beta proteobacterium | reverse complement strand
TTTCTGCGCGCTGCCAAAACCAACTTTGTGACGCTGCAAGCCGCTTGGGACCGCTCCGACATTGCGGCCCTGCGCGCCATGATGACCGACAGCATGCTCAAGGAAATTCAGTCGCAGCTTGCCGAGCGCGAAAGCCAGCAACCCGCCAACGGCAACATGACCGAAGTGGTGATGGTCGAAGCCCACCTGCTGGGCATCGAGGAATTGGCCACCGAGTACCTGGCCAGCGTCGAGTTCTCCGGAATGATCCGCGAGGAGCCCGGTGCCAGCCCCAATCCGTTCCGCGAGGTCTGGAACATGACCAAGGCCAAGAGCGGCACCAGCGGCTGGCTGGTCGCGGGAGTTCAGGCCCTGCAATAGGGAATAATCGGGGGCTATGGCTACACCGTCCCCTTTTTCCTTGCTGGAGGGTCTCCTCCAAAGTTTCAATCTGCCGACCACACCGCCGCCTTGGGCGGTGGAGGAAGGGCAACGCCGCCTGGTCCTGCTGCTCAACCACGTCTTGATGCAAGAACCCCAGGCCATGGAGCGGCTTGCGCGCCAAAAGGGCCGCGTGCTGCTGTGCCTGTGGCGCAGCTTTACCTTCAAGGTCGTCATCACCCCGGCCGGGCTGCTCGATCTGGCGCAGGCCGATGCTGCGGCCGACCTCACGCTGGAGCTGACCGAAGAGTCGCCGCTGGCGCTGGCCCAGACGCTGATGCAAGGCGAAAAGCCCGCCGTGCAGATTGCCGGTGATGTGCAGTTGGCGGCCGATGTCAATTGGCTCGTTGACCACCTGCGCTGGGACATCGAAGAAGATCTGGCGCGCCTGATGGGCGATGTGCCCGCCCACGGTCTGGTGCAGGCGGCGCAAACGCTGGTGGCTGCGCTGCGCAAGTTTGTCGGCGCGCGCTCGCCCGCTGGCAGCAACGGGCCTGCTGCATGACGCGCTTATTTCGCGGTTTCTTTATCGCCTGGGTGGTGTTTCGCTACGGGCTCGATGAGATTGCGCTGAAAAGTTTCAACCGGCGCGGCCTGCTGCGTCTGGCGCGGGTCTTGTCATTCGGGCGCAATCTGGATGCGCCACGCGGCCAGCGTCTGCGCCTGGCGCTGGAGCGCCTGGGCCCGATTTTCGTGAAGTTTGGCCAGGTGCTGTCCACGCGACGCGACCTGATGCCGGTGGACATTGCCGATGAGCTGGCACGCCTGCAGGACCGCGTGCCGCCGTTCCCGTCTGAGGTGGCGGTGGCGATGATCGAGCGCGCGCTACAGCGCCGCCTGAGCGACATTTTTGTTTCCTTCGAGCACGAGCCGGTGGCCAGCGCGTCGATTGCGCAGGTGCACTTTGCCGTGCTGCGCGACCGCAACCAGCGCGAGCGCGAAGTGGCCGTCAAGGTGCTGCGCCCGGGCATGGTGGAAGCGATTGAAAAAGACCTGAGCCTGATGCGCATGATGGCGGGCTGGGTCGATGGCCTGTCGTCCGAGGGCAAGCGCCTCAAGCCGCGCGAGGTGGTGGCCGAGTTTGACAAGTACCTGCACGACGAGCTTGATCTGGTGCGCGAAGCCGCCAGCGGCGCGCAACTGCGGCGCAACATGGAAGGCCTCAACCTGGTGATGGTGCCCGAAATGCTGTGGGACTACTGCACTACCGACGTGCTGGTCATGGAGCGCATGCACGGAGTGCCGATCAGCCAGGTCGACCGCCTCAAGGCGGCCGGTGTCGATATCCCCAAGCTGGCGCGCGACGGCGTGACGATCTTCTTTACCCAGGTGTTTCGCGACGGTTTTTTCCACGCCGACATGCACCCCGGCAACGTGCAGGTGAGCATCGCACCGGAGACCTTTGGGCGCTATATCGCGCTGGACTTTGGCATCGTCGGCACCCTGTCGGGGTCTGACAAGGAGTATCTGGCGCAAAATTTTGCGGCGTTTTTCCGGCGTGACTACAAGCGCGTGGCCGAGTTGCACATTGAATCGGGCTGGGTGCCGCCAACCACCCGGGTCGATGAACTCGAAGCCGGTATCCGCACTGTTTGCGAGCCTTATTTTGACCGGCCGCTCAAGGAGATCTCGCTCGGGATGTTGCTCATGCGCCTGTTCCAGATTTCGCGCCGCTTCCAGGTGGAAATCCAGCCGCAACTGGTGCTGCTGCAAAAAACCCTGCTCAATATCGAGGGGTTGGGGCGCCAACTCGATCCCGATCTGGACCTGTGGTCCACCGCCAAGCCGTTTCTGGAGCAATGGATGCTGTCCGAGGTGGGGCCGCAAAAACTGATGGAGGAGCTCAAGGCCCAGTCGCCGCACTACGCCAAGCTGCTGCCGCAGTTGCCGCTGTTGCTGCACAACTACCTCAGCCAGCGCAATACCGACTCCAACGTCGTCGTGCGCGAGTTGCTGCAGGAGCAGCGCCGCACCAACCGGCTGTTGCAGAACCTGGTGTACGCGGCCACCGGTTTTGTGCTGGGCATGGTAGCGATGCAGGTGGTGGTTCGGGTGGCCCACTTCCACTGGTAGAGCGAGCCCTATAATTGTGGGCTTTGCAATCCTGCAGTCAGAAGTCCATACGCCATGCCAATTTACGCCTATAAATGCGAGTCCTGCGGGTTTGCCCAAGACGTTTTGCAGAAGATGGCGGATGCGCCACTCGAAATATGCCCCCAATGCGCCAAGCCGTCTTTGCGCAAGCAGGTGACGGCAGCCGGTTTCCAGCTCAAGGGTTCGGGCTGGTACGCCACCGATTTCAAGGGTGGTGGCGCTGCCTCGGCACCCGCCACGCAAGCCTCGGACAATTCCGGCTCTGAGGGTGCCAGTGCGAGCGCGGCTTCGCCAGCGGCCGAGTCCAAGCCTGTCGCCGCCGCGCCCGCTGCGGCCACGCCGTCAACACCTGCGGCCCCCTGAGCCATTTTCTCGGCCACTCACCATGCCTTTCAAAAAATACCTGCTCACTGGTCTGATGGTCTGGTTGCCGCTGGCCATCACGCTATGGGTGCTGATGTGGCTGGTGGGGCTGCTCGACGGCGTGTTTGGCAGCTTTTTGTCTGGTTTGGCAGCGGTTACGCCCGCGACCCTGGCACCGCTGATTGAGCGTCTGCACAGCATTCACGGCCTGGGCGTGGTGCTGGTGATGCTGTTCATGCTGGTCACCGGCGCGCTGGTGACCAACGTGGCCGGACGCTGGTGGCTCCGGCAGTGGGACCAGCTGTTTACCCATACTCCCATCGTCAAGTCGATTTATGTGAGCGTCAAAAAGGTGTCCGACACCCTTTTTTCGAGTAACGGCAACGCTTTTCGCACCGCCTTGCTGGTGCAATACCCGCGCCAGGGGTGCTGGACGATTGCCTTCCAGACCGGCGTTCCGGGTGACGAAGTGGTGTCGCACCTGGGGCCCGACTATGTGAGCGTCTACGTACCCACCACGCCCAACCCGACCAGCGGCTTCTTTCTGATGCTGCCGCGCCGCGACGTGATTGAACTCAAGATGAGTGTGGACGAAGCCCTGACCTACGTTATTTCGATGGGAACGGTGTCGCCTTCCCAGGCGCAGCCGCCCGTGGTTGCGCCCTCGTTGCCGCCCCATTAACCTTTATTTGTAAACCCGCCACCCGCAAGGGGGCGTCCTGAAAGCTAGCTATGGCCATGCGTTCTCACTACTGCGGTCTGGTGACCGAAGCCCTGATGGGCCAAACCGTTTCCCTGTGCGGCTGGGTCAACCGCCGCCGCGACCACGGGGGCGTGATCTTCATCGACCTGCGCGACCGCGAAGGCTTTGTCCAGGTGGTATGCGACCCCGACCGCGCCGAAATGTTCGCGCTGGCCGAAGGCGTGCGCAACGAGTACTGCATCCAGGTCAAGGGCCTGGTGCGTGCGCGCCCTGATGGCACCACCAACGACAACCTCAAGAGCGGCAAGATCGAAGTGTTGTGCCACGAACTGATCGTGCTCAACCCGTCGGTAACACCCCCGTTCCAGTTGGACGACGACAACCTGTCCGAAACCACGCGCCTGACGCACCGTGTGTTGGACCTGCGCCGTCCCTACATGCAGAACAACCTGATGCTTCGTTATCGCGTGTCCATGGAGGTGCGCAAGTTCCTCGACGCCAATGGTTTTGTCGACATCGAAACTCCGATGCTGACCAAGTCGACGCCCGAAGGCGCGCGCGACTACTTGGTGCCCAGCCGGGTGCATGACGGGCATTTCTTTGCGTTGCCGCAGTCACCCCAGTTGTTCAAGCAACTCCTGATGGTGGCGGGCTTTGACCGCTACTACCAGATCACCAAGTGCTTCCGCGACGAAGACCTGCGCGCCGACCGCCAGCCCGAATTTACCCAGATCGATATCGAAACCTCGTTCCTGAGCGAAGAGGAAATCCGCGCCATCTTCCAGGGCATGATCAAGACGGTGTTTTTGAGCACCATCAATGTTGACCTGGGCGAGTTTCCGGTGATGACCTTCCAGGAAGCCATGCACCGCTACGGCTCCGACAAGCCCGACCTGCGCGTCAAACTCGAATTTACCGAAGTCACCGACGTCATGACCGACGTGGACTTCAAGGTATTTTCGGGTGCTGCCACCATGCCCAATGGCCGCGTGGTGGCGCTGCGCGTGCCCGGCGGCGCGCGTGAGCACGGCGGCATGCCGCGCAGCGAGATCGACGCCTATACCGAGTTTGTCAAGATTTACGGTGCCAAGGGGCTGGCCTACATCAAGGTCAACGACGCAGCCAAGGGCCGCGACGGACTGCAAAGCCCGATCGTCAAGAACATCCACGACAAGGCCCTGGCCGAAGTGCTCTCACGCACCGGCGCACAGGACGGCGACCTGATCTTCTTTGGTGCCGACAAGGCCAAAATCGTCAATGACGCCATAGGCGCACTGCGCATCAAGATCGGCCACAGCGAGTTTGGCAAGAAGAATGGCTTGTTTGAAGCTGGCTGGCGTCCGATGTGGGTGGTCGACTTCCCGATGTTCGAGTACGACGAGGAAGCGCAGCGCTACACCGCCACGCACCATCCGTTCACCGCGCCCAAGGACGGGCACGAAGACTGGATGGTCACCGCACCGGAGAAATGCATCTCCAAGGGCTACGACATGGTTCTCAACGGCTGGGAAATGGGAGGTGGCTCGGTGCGTATCCACCGTGCCGACGTGCAGCAAAAGGTGTTCGATGCACTCAAGATCACGCCCGAGGAGGCACAGGTCAAGTTTGGCTTCCTGCTCGACGCCCTGCAGTACGGCGCCCCCCCGCACGGCGGCTTGGCGTTCGGGTTGGACCGCATCGTCACGCTGATGACCGGTGCCGAGTCGATCCGCGACGTGATTGCCTTCCCCAAGACCCAGCGCGCGCAATGCCTGCTGACCCAGGCGCCCAGCCTGGTGGACGAGAAACAGTTGCGCGAGTTGCACATCCGTTTGCGCAATAGCGACTCCGCAACCACCACCTGAGTCCCGCTCTGGGGCACAATGAAAGGGCACCCGTAACGGTGCCCTTTTTTCATGAGCAAGCCCTACAAAATTCCGCAGTCGGTGCTGGTGGTGATTTACACGCCGCAGCGCGACGTGCTGCTGATCCGCCGCGCCGACGGCCAGGGCGACACGCTCGACTTCTGGCAGTCGGTCACCGGCAGCAAAGATGCGCCCGACGAAGCTTTGGTGGACACCGCCGTGCGCGAGGTCTGGGAAGAAACCGGAATTGATTGCGCGCCGGGTTCGCGCTATGGGCGCACGCTGCACGACTGGCATCTGGAAAACGTCTACACCATCTACCCACACTGGTTGCACCGCTACGCGCCGGGGGTGACGCACAACCGCGAACACCTGTTTGGCCTGCAGGTCGAACCGGGCTGCCCGGTGCGACTCAACCCGCGCGAACACACCGACTACCAATGGCTGCCCTGCCATGAGGCGGCGCAGCGCTGCTTCTCGCCGTCCAACGCCGAAGCCATTTTGCTGCTGGAGCGGTTTGCGCAGGCCGACCTGGTAGCCACGGGAGCCCCGCCATGAGTCTGTTGCGCGTTGTTACCTACAACATCCACAAGGGCGTCCAGGGGCTGGGCCCGAGGCGGCGGCTGGAGATTCACAACCTTGGCCACGCGGTCGAGCAGTTCGACGCCGACATTGTTTGCCTGCAGGAGGTGCGCAAGCTCCACCGCCGCGAAGAACGCTACTTTGCCCACTGGCCGACCGTGCCGCAGGCCGACTATCTGGCACCCGATGGCTATGAGGCGGTGTACCGCACCAACGCCACCACGCGCCATGGCGAGCACGGCAACGCGCTCCTGAGTCGCTGGCCGGTGCTGGGGCACCAGCATGAGGACATGTCGGACCACCGTTTCGAGCAGCGCGGCCTGTTGCACGCCCAGGTGCAGGTCCATAGCCGCCCGGTGCATGTGGTGGTGGTGCATCTGGGGCTGATCCGCGCCAGCCGCTCGCGTCAGTTGGCACAATTACTGCGCTTTGTCGAGCGTGAGATTGCGCCCACCGAGCCGCTGCTGGTGGCGGGCGATTTCAACGACACCGAGCCCTTTGTGCGCAAGGCGCTTGCCGGATCAGGGCTGCGCTCGTTTGCCGACTCGAACGTGGCGACCTTTCCCTCGCGCCTGCCCTTGGTGCAGCTTGACCATGTGTTTGCGCGCGGCATGGAACCGGTGAGCCTGCACGCGCCCCGGGGTGCGATCTGGGGACGCATGTCGGACCACCTGCCGCTGATTGCCGAGTTTGACCTGTCCACGAGGCGCAAGTGACCCTGCCAGCCTTCATCCCAGGCCACCAGGTGCGCTTGCTGGAGTGCGGCAAGGCCTTCTTCCCGGCCCTGTTGCAAGCGATTGACGCCAGCACCAGCGAGGTCCGGCTGGAGACCTACATCTTCCAATTTGACGCCTCGGGCGAGCGTGTTGCCAACGCCTTGGTGCGTGCCGCGCGCCGAGGTGTGCGGGTCTATCTGGTGATGGACGGCATTGGCTCACCCGAAGTGCCGCACGCATGGCAGCAGCGCTTTGCGCACGCGGGCGTGGTCTGGCACCGCTTTTTACCGCTGGGCTTTTTTGGCCTGCTGGTACCCACCCGCTGGCGCAGGTTGCACCGCAAGCTGTGTGTGGTCGATGCGCGGGTGGCGTTTTGCGGCGGCATCAACATCGTCGATGACTACTGGGACCCGGTGCATGGCACGCTCGATATTGCGCGGCTGGACTATGCCTTGCGCGTGCAGGGCCCACTGGTGGCCGATGTGTACCAGACCATGGCCCGCTTCTGGCGGCGTCTGGTCGTCACGCGGCAAATTGAACGCGGTGAGTTTCAGGACGCATTGCGCGACTGGGAGGCAGAGGGTGCCGCCCTGCGCGCGGGCGAAGCGCTCAGCGCTGGCCGACCAGCCCCGGTGCGTGGGGAGGGCCGGGCACGCGCCGCGCTGGTGCTGCGCGACAACGTGCGCAACCGTACCCGCATCGAGCGCGCCTACCGCAAGGCCATTGGCGACGCGCACCACGAGGTGGTGATTGCCAACGCCTACTTTGTGCCCGGAGGCAAGCTGCGCCGCGCCCTGGTGCACGCGGCCCGGCGCGGCGTGCGCGTGCGCCTGCTGCTGCAGGGTCGCTATGAATACTTCATGCAATACCACGCGGCCCGGCCGGTGATCGCCGCCTTGCTCGATGCCGGGGTCGAGATTTTCGAGTACCGCGCCGGTTTCCTGCACGCCAAGGTGGCGGTGGTGGACGCGCACTGGGCAACGGTGGGCTCGTCCAACCTGGAGCCGCTGAGCCTGTTGCTGGCGCGCGAAGCCAATGTGGTGGTCGAGGATGCGGCCTTTGCCCGCGAGCTGCGTAGCCGATTGCAGCAGACGCTGGAGCAGCACTGCGTGGCGCTGGACGCGCACACCTACGCCCGCTCGGGCTGGGTGCAGCATCTGCTCGATTGGGCCGCCTACGGGCTGATGCGCACGCTCTTGTTTGTGACCGGGCGACGCTATTGATTTGATAGCCCACCAGGGCTGCAAGACGTCTTGGCTCCTATAACCCTGTTGGGCAAAGGCTGGTAGTATTCCTGCATGTTAATGAAAACCCAGTCCACCATGAACCCATCCGATACCGATGAGGGTACGCCGGTCTCCGTCAAGATTCGGGAACGTTTGCTGGCGGCGCGCAAGCGTTTCAACGCCAACGACAACATTGCCGACTTTGTGGAGCCGGGCGAGCTTGCTGCCCTGCTTGACGAGGTGGAAGAAAAGATGAAGGGCGTGCTCGCCAGCCTGGTGATCGACACCGAGCGCGATCACAACACCGACAACACCGCGCGGCGCGTGGCCAAGATGTACGTCAACGAGGTGTTTCGTGGCCGCTACGTCAAGGCGCCCGAGATCACCGAATTTCCCAACGCCGAACACCTCAACGAACTGATGATCGTCGGGCCGATCACGGTGCGCAGCGCCTGCAGCCACCATTTTTGCCCGGTGATCGGCAAGATCTGGATTGGCGTTCTGCCCAATGAGCACACCAACGTCATTGGTCTGTCCAAGTACGCGCGTCTGGCCGAATGGGTGATGGGGCGGCCCCAGATCCAGGAAGAGGCGGTGGTGCAACTGGCCGACCTGATTCAGGAAAAGACGCAACCCGACGGGCTGGCCATCGTGATGGAAGCCAGCCACTACTGCATGGCCTGGCGCGGTGTGAAGGACATGGACAGCAAGATGATCAACTCGGTCATGCGCGGGGTGTTTCTGAAGGACCCCAATTTGCGGCGCGAGTTTTTGTCGCTCATTCCCAGGAAAGGTTAAGCCATGTTGGTGCGCTTGCTTTATGCCAGCCGTGCGGTGGATACGTCGAGCACCGCCATTGAGGATATTTTGGCCAAGGCCCGCCAATACAACCCGACCTGTGGCATCACCGGAATACTGTGCTACGGCGGCGGTATTTTTTTGCAAGCCATTGAAGGCGGACGCATGGCGGTGAACGATCTGTATGGCCACATCCAGAGGGACGTGCGCCACAAGGACGTGGTGCTGCTGCACTACGAGGAAATTTCGGAACGCCGCTTTGGTGGCTGGACCATGGGCCAGGTCAACATCTCCAAGGTCAACGCCAGCATCCTGCTCAAATATGCCGAAAAGCCCGAGCTCGACCCGTATTCGGTGTCGGGCAACGTTTCGCTGGCCCTGCTGGAAGAACTGATGGCCACCGCGTCCATCATCGGCCGCGCCTGATTCGCTGCACGTCAAGCGGGCCAGCGCTCAGGCCTGGGTCTGGCGTACTGCGTGCTCCAACTCGGTAAAGGCTACGCCCACGTAGTCGGCCAAGCGCTGCAGGTTGGGTAACTCGTCGGTGGCGATCAGGCCGAAGTACAGGTTACCGGCGTAGCTGAACAAGGTGATGTTGAGCAGGTTGCTCGGCGGCAGCGTGCTGATGGGGTGCATTTCTTCCATGCGCGCGCCCTTGATGAACAGGTGCTCGCTGGGGCCTGGCACGTTGGACACCAGCGTATTGCCCATGGGCGGCATCTTGTCGCTGAGCTTGAGCAGTTCGGCAATCTGCGCCACCAGACCGGTGATGATGGTGTAGGACTCAATCGCTTCCGGTGCCACGCTGTCAACCATGGTGCGCACATTGCGTAGCGAGTAGCCGATGTTGCGCAGCCGGATATAGGGGTCGTCGGTCGGGGCCGAGAGTTCCACCTGGATGATGCCGATCTTGTTGCCGGAGGATTTTTCACCTTCCTTGCGCAGGTTCACCGGCATCTGGATGGTGATGGGACGGCGCAGGTGCACGCCCTGGTCTTCGAGGTAACGCCGCAGCGCGCCGTCCAGGCAGGTCAGTGCCACGTGGTTGAGGGTGGAGCGTGTGCGCTGGCGGATGTCGGTCACGCGTTCCATCGAGATGCTGGCCGAAGCGAACTGGCGCCCGGGGGTGACCTGCCCGGTCAGCGGTGTTTTGGCGCTGGAGACAAAGGGCAGGGCGATGGCGTTTTTCGTCAGCTTGACGCTCTCCAGCAGCAGCATGGCGGCAAGGCGACCAATGCCCAGAAAGCGGCGGCTGTTGCCCGCAACTTCCTTCCAGGTGGAGCGCCACAGCGCTTGCGTGAACGCGGTGTATTGCTGGCTGCGACCGCCGAGCTTTTGCGACCAGACCGGTGTGAGTTGGAGTTGGTCCGCTGAGGTGGCCAGGTTTTCTGCCGTCCAGCGCGCCATGGTCACGCCATCTGCGTAGGCGTGGTGCACCTTCTGGTAGAGCGCAAAGCGGCCGTCGCTCAGGCCATCGATCACATGCATTTCCCATAGCGGGCGGCTGCGGTCGAGCATTGGCGTGTGCAGTCGCGCCACCAGCGCGTACAGGGCTTCGCGGTCGTTGGCGTCCTTGTCCAGTTTGTGGAAGAAGATGTGCTGGTTGAGGTCGACGCTCGGCGCGGCACGCCAGTGCGGCATGGCCTTGAGCGAAAAGTGGATGACGCGGTTAAAGGGCGGCTGCACGTCGGTGCAGGTCAGAAACTCGCGGTACAGGCTGCGCACAAATCCGGCCGGTGCCTTGGGCGGACGCTTGCAGATCAACAGACCGGCAACGTGCTTGGGGCTGGCCACCGACTCGGCGATAAAAAAGCCAAGGTCGAGTAAGGATAACTTGCTCATGGGGTGCTCTCCTTGCTGCGGCGGGTCACAGGCACCAGCGCCTAGTTGCTTGTGTGGCGCGGACGGGCTGGGGTGTTTACGGGTTGCGGCGAATGACCGCTTCTTCGATCTTGAGCGCCAATTGCGAGATCGCCAGGGCAGCCGGGCAGCCGGGCGCAGATTGCATCAGCAACTGGCGGCGCATCACGGCCTGGCGCACCGTTGGGTCGGCCGGGATGTCGCACATGTGAACCAGCTTGACGGGTCGGCCGGGCTCGGTAGTCACAAAGCGGTCGAGCACCTGCTGCAACTGCACCGTGATGGCGCGACCGTCGCCTAGGCGTGCGGTCTGGTTGATGACCATGCGCACGCTTTGGCGCTTCTGCTGGCCCACCAGCACCTTGATGGTGGCGTAGGCATCGGTGAGCGAGGTGGGTTCAGGGGTGGCTACAACGATCACTTCCGAGGCCAGCGAGACGGCAAACAGGACCACATCGGAGATGCCTGCGCCAGTGTCGAGCAGCACCACGTCGTAATGCGGAACCAGCCCGGCCATGATGCGCAGGAAGTCGTCGCGCACCTCCGGCGACAGGCGCGAGTATTCGACCATGCCCGAGCCTGCCAGCAGCACCGAGAAGCCGCCCGGCGCACGCACGATGGCATCTTCGAGCTTGGCCTTGCCGGTAAAGACATCGTGCAGGGTGATTTTGGGGTACAGGTTGAGCACCACGTCCAGATTGGCCAGGCCCAGGTCGGCGTCGAGCACCAGCACCTTGTGGCCCAGTTTTGCCAAAGCTGCCGCCAGATTGGCCGAGACAAAAGTCTTGCCCACGCCGCCCTTGCCGCTGGTCACGGCAACCACCTTGCCCAGCGGTTGCACCGGGGTGGGGGGTGCGGCCGGTTTGGTTTCGGTGGGAATAAAAACGTCGGACATCAGTTGACCCTTTGATTACTAGCGCTGGAGGTGCCGCCGGACGGGTCGTTGGCAACATTTTCGATCCACGCCGGATCAGTCAGCGCAAGGTGGCCGAACAGCAGATTCTTTTCCTCCGCACTGACAAAGATTTCGGGTTGCGGATCAATGCGCACACGGTTGCGCCCTTGCTCCTTGGCGCGGTAGAGCTGTACGTCGGCCCGCTCGGTCCATTGCGCTGCGGTGGAGCGTACCCATTCGGGCGCATAGGCACCTCCCAGGCTGACGGTGATCTTGATGTTGACGCCTGGCGACACCGTGGTCACCAGCGATGCCACCGCTTCGCGGATGCGCTCGGCAATGGTGATGCCAAACGCGGTGTGGCAATTTGGCAGCACCACGGCAAACTCTTCGCCGCCGTAGCGCGCCACGGTGTCCATGGGGCGCACGCACTTGGCAAGGCATTGGGCTACGGTCTGCAAGATCAGGTCGCCGGTGGGGTGGCCGTAGCTGTCGTTGACGTGCTTGAAGTGGTCGATGTCGATCATCAGCAGCAAGGCGGGCTCACCCGAGCGCGCCACCACGTCGATGGAGCGTTCCAGCACGGCGTCAAACTGGCGACGGTTGGCCAGTCCGGTGAGGGGGTCCTTGAGCGACAACTCGCACAGCCCATTGATGATTTCCTGCAAGTACCGTGTTGCCGACTCTTCCACCGGTGGCAGCTTGAGGCTGAGCTCATGGTCGAGCAGCGCGCGCGCGTCTTCCAATTGCAGGGACTGCAACTCAACAAGGGTGGGTGACGAGGGCGATTCCACGGTCTGAAAGGGTTTTGTGGCGCAAAGTCTAACAGGAGTTTGCTAGTCTAAAGCGCAGAATTGGCCGAACATACGCTGCATTTGGGGTCGCGCGGCAGTTGCACCTCGCTCCACTGCATGGCGCGCGCGTCGAGCATCAAAAGTCGCCCGGCCAGGGTTTGCCCCAGCCCGGTGATCAGCTTGAGCGCTTCGGCGGCCTGCATGCTGCCGATGATGCCCACCAGCGGCGCGAACACGCCCATGGTGGAGCAGCGCGTTTCCTCAAACGCGCTTTGGGGCGGGAAAACGCAGGCGTAACAGGGGTGCTGGTGCGAGCGCGGGTCGTAAACGCTGATCTGGCCGTCAAACCGGATGGCTGCCCCCGAGACCAGCG
Organism: uncultured beta proteobacterium; assembly: GCA_903863395.1. GTDB lineage: Bacteria > Pseudomonadota > Gammaproteobacteria > Burkholderiales > Burkholderiaceae_C > Allorhodoferax. Next base: position 3,335 of record CAIPBW010000214.1, on the reverse strand, counting down.
GCTTGCCATGGCGCACACACGCGGCATTGACCGCCTGGCGCGTGGCGAAATTGTCGCAGCAGTCGATCACCACGTCGGCCAGCGGGACCTGCTGGTCGAGGAATGCGGCGTCGGCGCGGGTGTTCAGGGGCGTGACCTGCACCAGGGGGTTGAGTTGCTGCAGCGTGCGCGCCGCTGACAGCGTCTTGGCTTCGCCCACGCTGCTGGTCTGGTGGGCGATCTGGCGCTGCAGGTTGGTCAGGTCGACGTTGTCGTTGTCCACCAGGGTGATGTGGCCCACGCCCGCGCAAGCCAAGTACATGGCGGTGGGGGAGCCCAAGCCCCCGGCTCCGATGATCAGTGCGTGCGCCTGCGTGATGCGCTGCTGGCCCTCGATGCCGATTTCATCGAGCAGGATGTGACGCGAATAGCGCAGCAGTTCAGCATCCTGCATGGCGCATCAGTTCTCTTTGACTTCTTCCTTGCGCTCGACCTGGGTCTTGCTCACCAGGACGGGCTTGCCCTTAAGTTGGTTGAGCGCCTGGATCAACTGGAAGTCTTTTTCCGACCCGAACTCGGGCGGACGGCGCTCAGCCACGGGTTTGCGCGACTCTTCTTCCAGGCGTTTGAGCGCATCCTCGCGCGCCTTCTCGCGGGTTGCGTCCTTGACTTCGTCGCCCTGGCCGCTGCCCAGGTGCTTGCCCAGATCGGCCTCTCGCATACGCAGCGCGGCGTAGGGGCTGCCCTCTTCGGTGTCGTCCACCATCACGTCGGGCACGATGCCCTTGGCCTGAATCGACTTGCCGCTGGGCGTGTAGTAGCGCGAGGTGGTGATCTTCAGACCGGTATCAGGCCCGAGTGGCCGGAAGGTCTGCACCGAGCCCTTGCCAAAGGTCTGGCTGCCCATGATGGTGGCGCGCTTGTGGTCTTGCAGTGCGCCGGCCACGATTTCGCTGGCCGAGGCCGAGCCTTCGTTGACCAGCACCACCAGCGGCAGCTTCTTGAGCGTATTGGGCAGGGTCTTGAGCGGGTCCAGCCCATCATGGCCGATGTAGTCGCGCAGACTCGACTTGAGCACCTGCTTGCTGTCGGCCGTCTGCCCGTTGGTCGAGACCACGGTCACGTTCTCCGGCAGAAAGGCCGAAGACACCGCCACCGCCGCGTTGAGCAGGCCGCCGGGGTCGTTGCGCAGGTCCAGCACCAGGCCCTTGAGGGCGGGGTCGGCCTTGTAGATTTCTTCGACCTTTCGCGCAAAGTCGTCCACCGTGCGCTCTTGGAACTGGCTGATGCGAATCCAGGCGTAGCCCGGCTCCAGGTTCTTGGCGCGTACCGACTGCTGCTTGATTTCCTCGCGCACGATGGTCACCGTGAAGGTCCGGTTTTCGTCCTTGCGGTACACGGTCAACAGGACCTTGGTGTTGGGCTCGCCGCGCATGCGCTTGACGGCTTCGTTGAGTGTGAGTCCTTTGACGGCGGTTTCGTCCACGCGGGTGATCAGGTCGTTGGGCTTGAGTCCGGCGCGAAACGCGGGCGAGCCTTCGATCGGAGAGACCACTTTCACCAGCCCGTCTTCCTGGGTGATTTCAATGCCCACGCCGACAAACTTGCCCGAGGTGCCTTCCTTGAATTCCTTGAACGATTTTTTGTCGAAATACTGCGAATGCGGGTCCAGGCTTGCGACCATTCCGGCAATGGCTTCGGTGATGAGCTTCTTTTCGTCGACCGGTTCCACATAGTCGCTCTTGACCATGCCAAACACGGCGGCGAGTTGCTGCAATTCTTCCAGTGGCAGCGGCGAGAGCGTGTTGCGCGCCACGGTCTGCAGCGACACCGTGGTCAGCACCCCGGCGACCAAGCCGACACCAACCCAGCCTGCAATTTTCAATTTGTGACCCATGAATATTCCTGTATTGCGCTCAATATACTCCTTGGAGGAGTATTTCTGCAGTCGGTTCCCGGTTTGTGTCCCCTGGTTTTAATCAGGGGGGTATTTGCCCGCCGTTATCAGGCTTTACCCTGAGCCGCCACCGCCGCTGCGGCAGCCGCTGCAGCGGCAGCGTCGCCCAGGTAGTAGTGGCGCAGGGGCTTGAGGTCGGCGTCAAGCTCGTACACCAGCGGGATTCCGTTGGGGATGTTCAGGCCGACGATGTCCTGGTCGGAAATCTGGTCGAGGTACTTGACCAGCGCGCGAATCGAGTTGCCGTGCGCCGCCACCAGCAGGCGCTGACCGGACCGGATGGCCGGGGCCAGGGTATCGTTCCAGAACGGCAGCACGCGTGCCACCGTGTCCTTGAGGCATTCGGTCAGCGGAACCTGGGTGGGCTGCAGATGGGCGTAGCGCAGGTCGGCGCGTTCGCAGCGCGGGTCGGTCGGCTCCAGCGCCGGTGGGGGCGTGTCGTAGCTGCGGCGCCACTGCAGTACCTGGGCGTCGCCATACTGCTTGGCCATGTCGGCCTTGTTGAGGCCTTGCAGCGCGCCGTAGTGGCGTTCATTGAGACGCCACGAATGCACCACCGGCAGCCAGGTGCGGTCCATTTCGTCAAGGCAGTGCCACAGTGTGCGGGTAGCGCGCTTGAGCACGCTGGTGTAGGCCACGTCAAATTCGTAGCCTTCAGCCTTGAGCAGGCAACCGGCCTCTTTGGCCTGGGCGACGCCTGTGGGAGTGAGATCAACATCGGTCCAACCGGTGAAGCGGTTTTCCAGATTCCAGGTGGATTCGCCGTGGCGAACGAGAACGAGTTTGTACATGGTGCGGGGCTTGAACAGAGAGCTTGAAACCGTGCCAAAGGGCAGGGATACAGCCAGCATTCTAAAATGCCGGGTGAACGTTCAGCCAACCAACAAGGAATATAGTGAAATTTATCATTGACAACTGGATGTTGATCGCCGTTGCCGTCACCACCGCAAGCATGCTGATGTGGCCCACCGTGATGGGTGCAACCGCTTCTGGGCTTAACCCCACGGCGGCGGTGCAACTGATCAACCGGGAGAAGGCCGTAGTGATCGACGTCTGCGAACCTGCAGAATTTGCAGCCGGCCACGTCGTCGGGGCCAAAAACGTGCCGCTCGGTGAATTGGAGGGCCGCTTGGCCGGGGTGGTCAAGAACAAGGCGCTACCGCTGATTCTGGTGTGCCAGTCGGGTGCGCGCTCCGGCCGTGCCGTGGCCATTGCCAAAAAGCTTGGTTACGAGCAGGCCCAGTCCCTGGGTGGTGGTCTGGCGGGGTGGCGAACGGCCAATCTGCCGGTCGAAAAGGCATAAAGCCATGCAAGCCGTCACCATGTACACCACCGCTGTCTGCCCGTACTGTGTGCAGGCCAAGCGCATCCTGCAGTCGCGCGGCGTGACCCAAATAGA
>CAIPBW010000213.1 GCA_903863395.1 uncultured beta proteobacterium | reverse complement strand
GGGTAGCGGGTGCGCCACAGCGGCATCTGGGCACGCAGAAAGTCGTCGATTTTTTGCGTCAGTTCCTGGAACGTGGTGCTGGTGGTGCGTCCACATCCCGGACAGGCAGTGACGCTGGGAACAAAAGTGCGCAGGCCCAGCGCTTGCAGAATTTCGTTGGCAACCACCACTTCCTGGGTGCGTGCTTCGCCGGGCGCAGGCGTGAGCGAGACGCGAATGGTGTCGCCAATGCCTTCTTGCAGCAGCACGGCCAATGCGGCCGTGGACGCCACCGTACCCTTGGCACCCATACCGGCCTCGGTTAGACCCAGGTGCAAGGCGTAGGGGCAGCGCTGCGCCAGCCCACGGTACACGGCGATCAAGTCCTGCACGCCGCTGACCTTGCACGACAGCATGATCTGGCGCGCCTCCAAACCCATTTCCTGCGCACGCATGGCCGACTCAACCGCTGAAGTGACCAGCGCCTCGTACATCACCGGCTTGGCGTCCCAGGGTTGCGCGCGGCGGCTGTTCTGGTCCATCAGGGCGGCAAGCAACTCCTGGTCCAGGCTGCCCCAGTTGACGCCAATGCGCACGGACTTATTCCAGCGCACGGCGGATTCGATCATCTGGCCAAACTGGCGGTCGCGCTTGTCGCCCTTGCCTACATTGCCGGGGTTGATGCGGAACTTGGACAGCGCCTGCGCGCAATCGGGATAGTCGGTCAGCAGTCGGTGGCCGTTGAAGTGAAAGTCGCCAATCAGCGGAACGTTCACGCCCATGCGGTCGAGTTGCTCGCGGATATAGGGCACGGCCTGGGCGGCTTCGGGGGTGTTGACCGTGATGCGTACCAGTTCCGACCCGGCCAGCGCCAGTTCCTTGACCTGGATGGCGGTGGCAACGGCGTCGGCGGTGTCGGTATTGGTCATGGACTGCACCCGCACCGGTGCGTCGCCGCCAACCGTGACGACGTTGGTGCCCCAGACAACCGTGGCCTGCAGCGCGGGGCGCCTGCGCGGTGTGGACAACGCGATGGGTAGACCCTGCTCCACTATTTCACCTCGAACCTGGCAACGTTTTCTTTGGTAAATTCCGCCAGCGCAAAGGGTTGGCCACGCACTTCGACTTCCATCGCATCGACACGGCCAACCACGATGGAAACCGGCGCAGTCGCCGGGACGGCCAGCACCTCGCCAGTCATTAGCGTCCGGTTGACCTGCACCACGCCGTTGGCGTCAGCCACCTGCACCCAGCAGGAACCTCGGGCCTTGAAGGTCAGCAAGGGCGCATTGGCACTGCCAGCATTAGCTGCGGACGCGGATGCAGACGCGGTAGCGGGCGTGGCTGCCGCCACACCTGTACCAGCGCCAGGCGGGCTGCCAGGGTTGAGCGTCTCGGCAGCAACCGCTGCGCTGCTAGTGGGCGCAGGTGCCGCAGGCCGGTCTGCACTGCTGGCAGAGTCGGCACCGTTGTTATGTGGATAAATAGCAATGACCAAGGTCGCAACCAGGGCCACGATCACGGTCAGCACACCGGGGCGGGTCAGGAATTGCGGTGTGCGCCAAGCCACGGATTCACCTGGGCTGCGAAACGGCGTATGGATACTGGGCTCCATCGCCGCCAGCGGCACAGCATTGGCGGCAGGCAGCTTCGCCAGAATGGGCGTCGGGTCCGCACGCAGCACACGGCATACACCGGAGGCCAGCGCCCGCACGAACACCGGATTGGGCAAAAGGTCGAAACGATCTGCCTCCAGCGCTTCGAGCTTCTTGACCGGCACCTTCATCGAAACGGCGAGCGCACCAATGTGCAAGCCCGCAGCTTCGCGCGCCTGGCGCAGCAAGCCCCCGGCGGTAGTTGGCAGCGCGGCCACGGGTGCTACCACCGCATCGACCTGCTCATTGGCCACAACGTCATTCATCGAACGCCCCCCGATCCCAAGCCGATGCCTCGCGCGATTGCGGGAAGCGCTTCTTCAGTTGCCCACCGAGTTGATCCATCGCTTCGCGCCCTTGCAGGCGCCGCTCGACCTTGATGCCAAGCCAAAGCGACTCGGCATTGGCAAGCTCGCTGTTATTGATGCGCCGCACATAGAACTGGGCGCGTACCAGGTCGCCGCGCTGGAACAGCAGCAGCGCCAGGTTGTAGCCCGTGATCGGGTTACCGGCATCCAGCTCGTAGGAACGCAAAAAACTGTTCTCAGCTTCGACCATCTGACCGGCTTTCATCTGACACCAGCCCTGCGCCATCCAGGTCTTGGCCCGATCACCATAGGCCGGGTTTTCCAGCGCACTGGCAAACAGGAGCACGGCCTCGGGCAGGCGCGACTGCTGGCACAGTAGCCAGCCGTAGTTGTGCTGCACGTTGGCGGCCTTGGGGTTGAGGCTCAGCGCGCGGCGAAAGCTCTCTTCGGCCAGGGGCACATCGTTCAGGCGCATGTAGATCAGGCCGCGCAGGTTATGCGCCTCGTACATATTCGGGTTGGCGTTGATGGACTGCTTGAGTTCGTCCAGGGCAATCGTGGTTTGCCCCTTTTCAAAATAGCCCAGGGCCAGTTCCAGGCGAATGCGCGCGCGCTTGTTGGAGTCGGGCTCGTCGGACGCGGTGAGCATATCGGTCTTGGGACTGGAGGCACTGCTGCCCCCAGGCGCTGCGCATCCGGCCAGCCCCGAGACCAACGTCACCGTAGCCACCAGAATAGCCGCCAGCATTGCCCAACGCATGTTCAATGTATCAACCACGGATTGCACCCTCGCTCAAAGAAACTCCGCCTTGCCCCACGGGCGTGATCGCTATGGTGCGCCGCCGCCCCATGCGCTTGGCCACATTGGTAATGTCCTTGACTTCTCCGGCGAGCTGGCCACAGGCTGCGTCAATATCGTCGCCCCGTGTTTTGCGTACCGTGGTGACAATGCCCGCGTCGCTGAGAATCTTGGCAAACGCCACTATCCGCTCTGTTGGTGAGCGGGTCAAGCCCGACGCCGGGAACGGATTGAATGGGATCAGGTTGAATTTGCACCAGTTTCCATCCTTGTTTCCCTGACGCACCAGGGCCACCAATTCGGCGGCGTGTTGCGCCGAGTCGTTGACTCCATCGAGCATGCAGTATTCAAAGGTGACGAAATCGCGCGGTGCAGGGGTGAGGTAGCGGCGGCACGCCTGCAACACCTCGGCAATCGAATACTTGCGGTTGAGCGGCACCAACTGGTCACGCAGCGTGTCGTTGGAAGCGTGCAGCGACACCGCCAGCGCCACCGGACAATCGACTCCGAGCTGGTCGATCATCGGCACCACACCGGAGGTGGACACTGTGACGCGGCGGCGCGAAAGCCCGTAGGCATGGTCGTCGAGCATGACGCGCAGGGCCTTGACCACGTTGTCGTAATTGAGCAGCGGCTCACCCATGCCCATGAGCACGACGTTGGAGATCACGCGCTCGGCGCTGCCCAGGTGCTTGCGCAGGAAGTGCTCGGCAAACCAGAGTTGGCCTACGATTTCGCCTACGCTCAGATTGCGGCTAAAGCCCTGGTGCCCGGTGGAGCAAAACGTGCAGCCCACCACACACCCGGCCTGCGACGAGATGCACAGCGTGCCCCGGTCCTGCTCCGGGATGAAAACGGCTTCAACCGCGTCGCCCGCGCCCATGTCGAACAGCCACTTGATGCTGCCGTCCGAGGAGATGCTTTGACGGATGATGTGCGGCGACCCGATGCTGGCGCGCGTGGCGAGCTTTTCGCGTAGCGACTTGGCCAGGTCGGTCATGTCGGCAAACTCGGCCGCGCCGCGTTGGTGAATCCAGCGAAACAACTGGGTCGCGCGAAAACGCTTTTCCCCCAGCTGCTCACAAAAAGCAGCCAATCCGTCGAGATCGAAATCGAGCAGGTTGGCCGTCGTCATTGCATATTTCAGCGCGAGTAGACGTTCATGCCGGGGAAGAAGAACGCCAGTTCCACAGCGGCGGTCTCTGCGGCGTCGGAGCCGTGCACGGCGTTGGCGTCGATGCTGTCGGCAAAATCAGCGCGGATCGTTCCGGCAGCGGCCTTCTTGGGGTCGGTTGCGCCCATCAGGTCGCGGTTCTTGGTGATGGCGTTGGGGCCTTCGAGCGCCTGGATCATCACCGGGCCGGAGATCATGAATTCGACCAGATCCTTGAAGAAGGGACGCTCTTTGTGCACCGCGTAGAAGGCTTCTGCCTCGCGACGCGAGAGATGCACCATGCGCGCTGCAACCACCTTGAGGCCAGCCGCCTCAAAACGTGCGTAAATCTGGCCGATGACGTTTTTGGCTACGGCGTCGGGCTTGATGATGGAGAGGGTACGTTCGATGGTCATAGCGGTTTCCGATAAGAGTTATGGATGACAATTTCTGCCCAGCGGCAAAGCCTTTGATTTTACCATTGCTGCCCTACTTGGAGCGCCCGCCCCGGCGTTGACCCGGCTGGGAACCACGCGTTCGGCGGTTGGGGTCCTGGCGCTGGCGCGAAAAGCTGTCGGCACCAATGTAGCCAAATGAGGTTTTCATCGGATCGGGCTGGGCCGAGCCACCCTGGCGGTCGGCGTCCTTGTCCGAGCGCCCTCCCCCACCACGGCGTCCCTGCGCCATATTGCCTTGCATCGGGCCAGCCTGGGCGTTGCCCGGCCCGCGCGGCTTGCCGCCCGAGCGTCCCCCACGGCGATTGCCTCGTCCATTGGGCGCGCGCTGACCGTCGGCCGCGTCCCGGCGCGGGCGCTCAGCACCACCTCCGGCAGGACCGGCGGCGCGCATCAGGGCGCGGATATCGCCTTCATCGAGCTCCATCCAGGCACCGCGCTTGAGGCCGCGTGGCAGCACCATGGCACCGTAGCGGATACGGATGAGGCGGCTCACGGCGTGCCCAACCGACTCGAGCATGCGCCGCACTTCGCGGTTACGGCCCTCGGAGATGGTGACCTTGTACCAGCAGTTGGCACCTTCGCCGCCGCCCTCTTCGATGCTGCCAAACTGCGCTACGCCGTCGTCGAGCGTGACGCCGTCGAGCAGCATCTGCTTTTCGTCCTTGGACAGCGCGCCCAGCACCCGCACCGCGTATTCGCGTTCCAAGCCGAAGCGCGGGTGCATCAGGTTGTTGGCCAGTTCACCCGAGCTGGTAAACAGCAGCAGCCCTTCGGTATTCAGATCCAGACGGCCTACCGATTGCCACTTGCCCTGCGGCAGCTTGGGCAGACGGCGAAACACGGTTGGGC
>CAIPBW010000212.1 GCA_903863395.1 uncultured beta proteobacterium | reverse complement strand
GGCGAGGCCATCGCCGTGGTGCGCGAAAAGCTGCCCTTCCCCGGCATCGTGGGGCGTGCCTGCTTTGCCATGTGCGAGAGCGCGTGCCGCCGTGGCAAGCTCGACGACCCGCTCTCGATCCGTTCGCTCAAACGCATCGCCGCCGACAACGACACCGGCCTGTGGCGTGCGCATTCCAAGCAGTTACCCGCAACCGGACGCAAAGCCGCCATCATTGGTGCCGGCCCGGCCGGGCTGACCGCCGCCTATTACCTCGCCAAAAAGGGCCACAGCGTCACCGTGTTTGACGCCCAGCCTGCCGCGGGTGGCATGGCACGCTACGGCATCCCCTCGTACCGCGTTCCGGTGGCGGTGATCGACAACGAAGTGGCCGAAGTAAGCAAGCTCGGCGTGGCCTTCCAGTACGACACCCCCGTGGACAACGCCGACAGCTTGTTCGCCCAGGGCTATGAGGCGCTCTTTATCGGCATTGGCGCCCAGGGTGGCGACAAGCTCGGCATCCCCGGCGACGACCTGCCCGGCGTGGTTGATAGCCCGACCTACCTCAAGGCCGTCACCATGGGCTTGGTCAACGTTCCCGGCGGCATCCAGACCGGTGCCAAGGTGGCAGTGATTGGCGGCGGCAATGTCGCTACCGACAACGCGCGCTCGTCGCGCCGCTTTGGCTGCCAGGTGGACATGGTGTACCGCCGCACGCGCGAGGAAATGCCCGCGCGCGAAGAAGAGTTTGACGGCTGCATCGACGAAGGCGTCAACGTGCGCTACCTGCTCGCACCCAAGCGCATCGAGAGCGGCCTCAACGGCCACCGCCTGCGCATCACCTACGCGCGCATGGCGCTGGGCGAGGCCGACGCCTCCAAGCGCCGCCGCCCGGTGGATACCGGCGAAGAGGTGTGCGAAGACGTCGATCTGGTGATTGCCGCCGTGGGCCAGCACCCCAAGCGCTTTGAAGGCTTTGGCGTGCAAACCGACAACAAGGGCCGCATCACGGTGCGCGCCGACTCCATGCTCAGCAGCCGCCCCTGCGTGTATGCCGGTGGCGACTGTGTGCTTGGGCCATCGACCTTGATCGAATCGATCGCGCAAGGCCGCGTGGCCGCTGCTGCGATGGACAAGCAACTCGGCGGCGACGGCGACATTGAAGAAACGCTGCTGCAAGACGGCTGGGAGAGCCAGCCCTACCTGGGCAGCGACCCGGCCTTCAACACCGTGCGCAAGTTCCACCCCATCATGCTCAAACCGGCAGAGCGCAGTGGCTGGGACGAGGTAGAAAAAGGCTTTGACGACGCCAGCGCCCGTGCCGAGGCAGCACGCTGCTTCAAGTGCAACCTGGCACCGCTGATTGCCGACGCGCTGCTGCCGCCCGAATCATGGCTGGACTTCAGCGCCGCGGTGGTGGCGGGTGTGAGCAGCGAGGCGGGTGTGTTCCAACTGCTCGATGCCGACAAGAATGTGCTCATGATCAAGGGCGTGGAGAACCTGCAGCAAGGCTTGACCGAACAGCTCGAAAAAGTCGAGAGTGCAGTGGCCTTTACGTTTGAAGAAGCGGCGATGTACACCTCGCGCGAGTCGCAAATGATTCAGGCCTACCTGCAAGAACACGGAAAAATGCCCGGTGGCGGCGCAGACGAGTTGGACGACCTGTTCTAACCCCCTCAAGCAATTACGAATTCAGCGAAAGAAACCAGACCATGGCAGCAGCATTCCAGTTCATCCAGTACGGCGTCAGCGAGGGCTTAGCCACGCTCGCCATTAACCGACCACCGTTCAACGTACTCGACATTCCCACCATGGCCGAGGTCAACCAGGCGCTCGACCTGTGCCAGCAGGACGACTCGGTCAAGCTGCTGGTGATTACCGGCGTGGGCGAGAAGGCGTTTTCTGCCGGGGTCGAGGTGGCCGACCACACGCCCGACAAGGTGGACCAGATGATCGAGGTATTCCACGGCATCTTCCGGCGTCTGCAAAAGATGTCCATGCCCACCGTGGCTGCGGTCAACGGCGCGGCGCTGGGCGGCGGCATGGAACTGGCCATTGGCTGCGACATGATCGTTGCCGCTGCCGGGGCCAAGTTTGGCCAACCCGAAATCAAGCTCGCGGTCTTTCCGCCCATCGCAGCGGTGCTGTTGCCACGCCTGGCTCCCCCGGCGCGCGCCATGGAAATTTTGCTCGGTGGCGAAAACTTCACGGCAGAAGAGGGCTTGTCCATGGGGCTGGTCAACCGCGTGTTTGCGCGCGAAAGCTTTGCCGCCGATGTGCAGGCGTTTCTGGCACCATTTTTGAAGCTCTCGCGCGTTGCGCTGCTGAGCACCCGCCGCGCCATGCGCGAAGCCCAGGGCAAGCCCTTTGCCGATGCGCTCGCCACGGTGGAGCACATCTACCTGCAGGAGTTGATGCAGACCGACGACGCCAAGGAGGGCCTGGCCGCCTTTCTGGAAAAGCGCAAGCCCGTCTGGCGCAACAGCTAAACCCCACACCACCACCATCCTCAAGAGGCACACCATGATTCCAGAATTTATCGACACCTGGCAGATGTCCGAGCCGGGCAAGCTCGTGCGCACGCGCATCCCCATGCCCGCACTCACGCCCGGCGATGTGGTCGTCGAAATCAAGGGCTGCGGCGTGTGCCACACCGACCTCTCCTACTTCTACATGGGCGTGCCCACGGTGCAAAAGCCTCCGCTCTCGCTTGGGCACGAAATCAGCGGCGTGGCCATCGGTGGCGACCCCAGCGTGCTGGGCAAGGAAGTGATCATTCCGGCCGTCATTCCCTGCGGCGAATGCGAGCTGTGCAAGTCGGGCCGTGGCAACCGCTGCCTGGCGCAAAAAATGCCGGGCAACTCGATGGGCATCTATGGCGGCTTTTCCAGCCACATCGTGGTGCAGGCCAAGTTTTTGTGCTTGGTGGGCGAGCGCAAGGGCACGCCGCTGGAACATCTGGCCGTCATCGCCGATGCCGTTACCACCCCCTACCAGGCCGCAGTACGCGCGCACCTGGGTAGCGGCGATCTGGTGGTGGTGGTGGGCGCTGCGGGCGGCGTGGGCAGCTTCATGGTGCAAGTTGCCAAAGGCATGGGTGCCAAGGTGGTGGTCGGCATTGACGTCAACGCCGAAAAGCTGGAGAAGATGCGCGGCTACGGGGCCGACGCCACCATCAACCCACGCGGCCTGAACATCAAGGAACTCAAGGACCAGTTCAAGGCCATCGCCAAGGCGGCGGGCGTGCCATCCAATACCGGCTGGAAGATTTTTGAATGCACCGGCACCAAGGCCGGGCAGGAAACGGCGCTGTCGCTGCTGTCGTTTGTCGGCATGCTGGTGGTGGTGGGCTTTGGCACCGAAGAGACCAGCTACATGCTCTCCAAGCTCATGGCGTTTGACGCCGAAATCATCGGCACCTGGGGCTGTACCCCCGACAAGTACCCGGCCGTGCTGGAGATGTGCCTCGATGGCCGCATCCAGTTGGAGCCCTTTGTCGAAACCCGCCCCATGAGCCAGATCGAACAGGTGTTCGACCAGGCCCACCACGGCAAGCTATCGCGCCGTGTCATTCTTACCCCCGATTTCAATTAACCCACTTCAAGAGAGAACCACCATGACACTCCAATGGCTGCGCCGCGACAACGAACTCAAAGACCACGCCCTGCTCGGCGTTGAACACTTCGGCACCGAAGCACCCTCGGTGATTTACGAAAAGCGCCCCGTGGTCGATCCGCAGGGGCAAACGGTGGAGGGCTTGTTTACCTCCTGGATCATTCTCAACAACCCCTCGCAATACAACTCGTACACCACCGAAATGGTCAAGGCCGTGATTGCCGGTTTCCAGCGCGCCTCCAGCGACCGCACCATCGTGGCGGTGGTGTTTACCGCCGTGGGCGACAAGGCGTTCTGCACCGGCGGCAACACCGCCGAGTACTCGGCCTACTACTCCAAACGCCCGAATGAATACGGCGAATACATGGACCTGTTCAACGCCATGGTGGATGGCATTCTCAACTGCAAGAAGCCCGTGATCTGCCGCGTCAACGGCATGCGCGTGGCCGGTGGTCAGGAGATCGGCATGGCCACCGACCTCACCGTCACGTCCGACATGGCCGTCTTTGGCCAGGCTGGCCCCAAGCACGGCAGCGCACCGGACGGTGGCTCCACCGACTTCCTGCCCTGGATGCTCAACATGGAAGACGCGATGTACAACTGCGTGTCGTGCGAGACCTGGAGCGCCTACAAGATGAAGACCAAGAACCTGGTCACCAAGGTGGTGCCGGTGCTCAAGAAAGACGGCCAGTGGGTGCGCAACCCGCTGGTGCGTACCGACGCCTATGTGGACGACGGCGAACTGGTCTACGGCGAAGCCATCCCCGCCGACCAGGTGAAAGCCGCCAAGGAATTGATGGCCCAATGCAGCACCGACTTCAGCAAGCTCGACGCCGCCGTCAATGAACTGGTGTGGAAGTTCACCAACCTGTTCCCGCACTGCCTGATCAAGTCGATTGACGGCATCCGCGCCAAGAAGAAATTCTTCTGGGACCAGTTCAAGCTGGCCAACCGCCACTGGCTGGCGGCCAACATGAACCACGAAGCCTACCTGGGGTTCAACGCGTTTGACGCCAAGAAGGCCACCGGCAAGGACGTGATCGACTTCATCAAGTACCGCCAGCTCGTGGCCCAAGGTGCGCTGTTTGACGACGCCTTTGCCGAACAAGTGCTGGCCAAGCCCAAGGCCTGACGCCATGCAGCTCAAAGACCGGGTGGCGATTGTCACCGGCGCGGGCCAGGGCATCGGCGCAGCCGTGGCCACGGCCTATGCGCGCGAAGGTGCCAAGGTGGCCGTGGTGGACATGAACCTTGAAACCGCTGCAGCCGTGGCAGCGCAGATCAACGCTGCAGGCGGCCAGGCGATTGCGCTGGCGTGCAACGTTGCCGTGCGTGCGGACGTGACCGCCATGGCCGAGCAGGTCACGCAGACCTGGGGGCGCGTTGACATTTTGGTCAACAACGCCGGCATCACCCGCACCGCCATGCTCCACAAGATGACCGAGCAGCAGTGGCAGGACGTGCTGGGCGTGCACCTCACGGGCAGCTTCAATTGCCTGCAAGCGGTGGTGGGCGGCATGATCGAACGCCGCTACGGGCGCATCATCTACGTCACTTCCGCGGCCGGGGTGTTGGGCACGATTGGCCAGATCAACTACAGCGCGGCCAAGGCCGGCATTCTGGGCATGACCAAGAGCACCGCCAAGGAACTGGCGCGCTACAACATCACCGCCAACGCCATTGCGCCGGGGGCCTCCACCCCCATGACCGAGACCATCCGCACCGACGAGAAGTTCAAGGACAAATACCTGGAGCGCATACCGCTTGCGCGCTGGGCCGAGCCCGAAGAGATTGCGCCAGTGTTTGTATTCTTTGCGTCCGACGCGTCGGCCTACGTTACCGGCCAGATCCTTGCCGCCGATGGCGGAATGACCATCCACTAGAGAAGTGCCCCATGGCCCAGATATATTCCTTTGACGGCGTTGTTCCCGCCATTGACCCCAGCGCCTTTGTGCACCCGAGTGCGGTGGTGATTGGCGACGTGATCATCGGGCCCGGCGTCTACGTGGCACCGTGCGCGTCGCTGCGCGGCGACCTCGGGCGCATCGTCATTGGCGCAGGGGCCAACATTCAGGATACGGTGGTGGTGCACGGATTCCCGGGCACCGACACGTTGATTGAAGACAACGGCCACATCGGCCACGGCGCCATCATCCACGCCTGCACGCTGCGGCGCAATGTGCTGGTGGGAATGAACGCGGTGGTGATGGACTTTGCCGAGGTTGGCGAGTCGTCCATCATCTCGGCCTCGGCCTTTGTTGCGGCCAAGTCCGTCATCCCGCCGCGCAGCCTGGCCATGGGGGTGCCCGCCAAGGTGAGCCGCGCCCTGACCGAGGACGAACTGCGCTGGAAGTTGACCGCCACCGCCACCTACCAGCAACTTTGCCTGGACTCGCGCCGATCCATGGTACCGTGCATACCGCTTACCGCGCCCGAACCCGACCGACGCCGCTGCACCCAAGGCGACGTGGTGCCCCTCTCCGAATTCAAAGCCCGCGTCGGTGCCTGACACCGCGCAGCAGCGCAGGGCTTTTCCTTTAACCTTGTCGGCATCCCCGGCATCCACCAGGATATTTTCATGCGCCCCATTGCCCCGCTAATGGTTGACGATCACCGCCACTGCGACGACCTGTTCGCCCGCGCCGAGCAGGCCGTATCCGCTCACGCGTGGGACCAGGCCAGCGCTGCCTACGCCGCGTTCAAGGCGGCCATGCTGCACCACTTCAGCGCCGAAGAAGACGTGCTGTTTCCGGCGTTTGAAGCCCAAAGCGGCATGCGCAATGGCCCCACCCAGGTGATGCGCGTGGAGCACGACCAGATGCGCGGCCTGTTGGCGGCGGCGCAAGAGTCGCTCAACGCCCACGACGCCGACGACTACCTGGGCAACACCGAGACGCTCTTGATCATGATGCAGCAGCACAACATGAAGGAAGAGCACGTGCTCTACCCGATGTGCGACGACCATTTGCAGGCGCAAAGCGACGCCGTGCTGCAGCGCATCCGGCAACAACTGGAAGCGGTGGACGCGTCCGCCCCATGATCCCCCAGGTGGTTGCCCAGGTCGTTGACGGCCACGGACTCGAACCACCCGAGCCCTTTGTGCTGACCATGGACGCGCTCGATGCCTGCCCCAGCGGCCAGGCGGTGCTGCTGCTGCTACCGCGCGAGCCGCATCCGCTCTACCGCGCGCTGCAAGCCCAGGGCTTTGCCTACCAGACCGAGCGCACAGCGCAAGGCAGCTACCAAATCCGCATCTGGCACAAGAGCGCGTAATGCAGAACCTGCTGTCATTTGACCAGGCACCGCCGATCAGCGCGCCGCTGCGTTTCTTTCTCACGGCACCGCTGTTTGCCATGCTGGCGGGCGTGCTGCTGCTCTACAGCGGGCCCGAATTGTTTGCCTCGCGCTGGATGCCTGCAACCCTGGCCCTCACCCACCTGTTTACCGCAGGCTTTTTGCTGCAGGTGATGCTGGGCGCGCTGCAGCAGTTGCTGCCGGTGGTGGTGGGAGCCAACATTGCGCAGCCGCTCAGGGTTGCCACCTGGGTACATGCCAGCATCAGCTTTGGTGCGCTGTGCCTGACAGCGGCGTTTCTCACCTACGCACCCTGGCTGTTTGGCTGCGCTGCCGCGCTGCTTGCCGCCGGGGTGCTGGTCTTTCTGGCAGCGGCGGCGCGCGCCATGCGCGGCATCGTTGCAAACAACCCAACGATCCTGGGCTTGCAGTTGGCGCTGCTGGGACTGGGCGTCACCGTGCTCAGCGGCGCGCTGCTGGCACTGGCGCTGGGTCTGCAATGGGACATTCCGCTGCTGCAGCTTACCGACCTGCATCTGGGCTGGGGGCTGATGGCCTGGAGTTGCAGCGTGCTGGCCGCCGTAGGCTTTGTGGCGGTACCCATGTTTCAGCTCACGCCCGAGTACCCGCCCCGATTCGCGCGCGCCTTTGTTCCCACGGCGCTGGGTTGCGTGCTGCTGTGGACCGCATCCGACCTGGCAGGCTGGGCCGCAGCATCCACCCTGTTTGCCGCCGCCACCGTGGCCGCTGCTGGCACGTATTGCCTGGTCACCCTGCACCTGCTGCGCAACAGCAAGCGCGCGAAGAACGACGCAACCCACCGCTTCTGGCGCTACGCCATGCTCTCCGGCACCCTGGCCTGCGCGCTGTGGCTGGTGGCGCAGTTCGTCGATGGGCTGGGCCAGTGGCCCCACTGGCCGATGTTGTTTGGCGTATTGCTTGTGCTGGGTGGCTTTGCCTCGGTGACGCTGGGCATGCTCTACAAGATTGTTCCGTTTCTGGTGTGGCTGCATTTGCAGAACCAGGGCAGCGGCCGGGTGCTGGCCCCCAACATGAAGAAAGTGCTGCCGCAGGTGCAGATTGACCGGCAGATGCGCGCCCACTTTGTGGCTTACGCCCTGCTGCTGCTATCGGTAATTTGGCCCGCGTGGTGCGTCTACCCCGCCGGCC
This sequence comes from uncultured beta proteobacterium, assembly GCA_903863395.1. Taxonomy (GTDB): domain Bacteria; phylum Pseudomonadota; class Gammaproteobacteria; order Burkholderiales; family Burkholderiaceae_C; genus Allorhodoferax. The sequence goes on along the minus strand of CAIPBW010000212.1, from coordinate 23,230 downwards.
TGGCGCTGATCGCCTCCAACGCCTGGCTGCTGCGCAACCTGCTCTATGCCATGGGCGTGTACCGGCGGCATGGCGCAGCCATCCAGGCTGCGGCCAGCGCCGCCGACGCTTAGACGCCGTTAGTTGGGCGACTTGACTGCCAGCACCGGGCAGGCGACGGTGAGCAGCAGTTCCTGGGCGACGCTGCCCATGATCAGCTTGCCGATGGGCGAGCGCTTGCGCAGGCCGATGATCAACAGGCTTACGCGCAGTGTCTCCACCAGCGTTTCAATTTCTTCCACGGCGTTTTTGCCGCGCACATACTGCTTGAGTTCGGCACTTGTGCCCGACTCTTCCAGCAGTCGGCGCACGCGCTCGTAGTCCTGCACATCGGCCAGTGAGGGGTCTTCCTTGTTGCCGCCGGGGCTGGCGTTGACCACCACCAGATGTTCGTTGCGTCGCTTGGCAATTTCAATACCCTTGTCCAGCGCCTCCTGGCCCTCGGGCCGCGGCACATAAGCCACCAGTATTGTCATAAGCGTTCTCCATTTCTTGAACAATTTTCGTCATGCCGCATTGGCCGCTTACCGCTGCCACCACGGCCATGCACCAGCATGTACGCCTGCAATCCTGTAGCGGATTTTCTGGCGTTCTCGCGGTATGCTAACGCATTGTTAGGCAGCAGGAGAAAGCAATGCGTGTATTTCAAATTGAAGGCGACTGGGGTATGGACCACCTCAAACTGGCGCAACGCCCCGAGCCCCAAGCCGGGCTGGGCCAGGTGCTGGTGCGCATGAAGGCCTCGTCGCTCAATTTTCGCGACCTGGTGGTGCCCGAGCGCGGCTACGGCAGCTTCACCGGCAACCTGCCCCTGATTCCCCTTTCTGACGGTGTGGGCACGGTGTGCGCCGTGGGCCCGGGCGTGCAGCGCGTGTCCGTGGGTGACCGGGTGTGCCCCACCTTCTTTCAAAACTGGCTCGGCGGCGAGCCCGACCTGGAGCGGCTCACGCAATCGCTGGGCGGCCCGATTGACGGCACCATGGCCGAGATCATGTGCCTCTCGGAGCATGGTGTAGTCAAGGTGCCCGACTACCTGACCGACGCCCAGGCCGCCAGTCTGCCCTGCGCCGGCCTGACCGCCTGGAGCGCCCTGACCACGGGCAACACGATCAAGGCCGGTGACCACGTGCTGGTGCAGGGCTGCGGCGGCGTGGCGCTGTTTGCGGTGCAGTTTGCCAAGATGTTTGGCGCGCACGTGACCGTGATCACCTCCAGCGCCGAGCGCGCCGAGCGCGTGCGCGCGCTGGGGGCCGACGCGGTCATCAACTACGTTGCCAAGCCCGAATGGGCCAAGGCCACGCGCGAGATCACTGGCGGGCGCGGCTATGACCTGATCTTCGAATTGGGTGGCGAAAAGACCTTGCCACAGTCGCTGCGCTGCATCCGCCCGGGCGGCACGGTTGCGATGATCGGCATCCTCTCGGGCACGTCCATGAGCACGGCGCTGGGCCTGATCATCACACGCCAGGTGCGCCTGCAAGGCATTACCGTGGGCTGCCGCGACGGCTTTGAAGCCATGGTGCGCGCCATGGAACAACACCGCATCCAGCCAGTGGTGGACCGCATCTTCGGCTTCGAAGAACTCAAGGAAGCCATGGCCTACCTCAAGAGCGGCGCGCAGTTCGGCAAGGTCTGCATCGCGCATTAGGCACGGTGCCTTTGCGCTGTCAGCAAGAACCACGGGCCCGCCCTTGTACACCGCAACTTTTATTTTTTCGGAAGGCAAGTTCGACGAAGAATTTGCCCGGCTTGATCAAGAAATAGCGGCCATGGCCCGGGCGATACCCGGCTACCTGGGCGAAGAAACCTGGGAAAACCCCAACACCGGCCTGGTGTCCAACGTGTATTACTGGGAAACGCTCGAAGCCCTGCAACAGTTGGTGCAGCACCCTGCGCACCTTGAAGCCAAATCCAAACAGGCAAATTGGCTCGCAGGCTACCAGGTCGTCATCTCCCAGGTGCTTCGTATGTATGGCGATGGCAAGCTGAACGGCCATCTGCCTTTGACAAGTATCGCTTGAGGCGTTGAAGGTCTGCTGCACGCGCAAACAAGGCGGCGGAACCGGATGTTCGCCAACACATGAGCAGCAAGGGGCCAGACCCGGCGCGACATCAAGCACCTTGGGGTGCCCTATCAAGCTGTTTTCAGCTTCCTGAGGGGCCTGGCTAACGGACGATTTCTTGCATGGGTTCCGAAGGTCAAACGACTGCAGATGGCCCGCCGGGTTTCTTCAGACCCATCGCAATGCTGGCCATGCCTCAGGTGTTTCATAGGCCAATCTCGGGTCTAGACCCGATTTCGACTACCCACAAGACGGACTAACGTCGAGTGCAATGGGCAGTTAAATGTCCAAGAACTTGGAGACACGGCGTTCGGTATGAATCTGAAACACTTTCAGTGGCGCTCATTGCAAACGCGGGTGACTGTGCTGACCCTGTCGCTCATCGTCATCGCCATTGGTACCGTCACGTTCTATGTCAGCCGCACTCTGCGCGGGGACATGGAGCGCCTGCTGGGCGAACAACAGTTCTCAACGGTGATCGGGGTAGCTCACGAAATCGATAGCCGTCTGAGTGATCGTGAGCAGGCACTGCAGAAAATTGCGAAGGAGATCACCCCAAAAATTATGGGTGATTCAGCGGCTTTGCAAGTGCTGCTCGAACAACGCCCGCTGTTACAACTCCTGTTCAATGGCGGGGTCTTCATCACCCGAACAGATGGCACGGCCATAGCCGATGTACCGGTTTCAGCCGGTCGGATTGGTACCAATTACATCGACCGTGAATCAGTTTCAACTCCGCTGAAAGAGGGCAGGACAGTGTTCGGGCGCCCCGCCATGGGAAAGAAGTTGGGTGCGCCAATCTTTAGCATCGTCGCTCCCATATTCGACCACAAGGGCCATGTGAATGGCGTCATTGTCGGCACGATCAATCTGGGCAAACCTAGTTTTCTCGACCAGATTGCTCAATCTCGTTACGGCCAAAGCGGTGGATATCTGTTGATCGCACCGCAACACAATTTGATTGTCACGGCATCTGACAAGACCCGTGTCATGCAGCCATCCCCGGCGCCTGGCCTGAACGCCATGCACGACCGCTACATGGGAGGTTTTGAAGGATTTGGTACGGCCGTCAGTTCGCGCGGGATCGAGGAACTGTCTGCGGCCAAAGGCATTCCTTCAGCGGGATGGTTCATCGTTGCCACGTTACCCGCAAAGGAAGCATTTGCGCCAATTAGCAGAATGCTGCAGCGCCTGCTTGTCAGCACCTTTGTCTTCACGCTAGTGGCTGCTGCACTGACCTGGTGGCTGATAAGCCGCCTATTGCGGCAGCAATTCGCGCCGATCCATGCAGCCAGCCGTGCGATTGCTGTCCGCACGAAATCTGATCACCCGATCCGCGCATTGACGGTATCACGTGATGACGAAATTGGTGAATTGATTGGAAGTTTCAACCGCTTGCTGGAGACTTTGGCACAGCGGGAAGATGCCTTAAAGAAGAGCGAACAACAGCTAGCCATCACCCTGAATTCGATTGGTGACGCAGTCATTGCCACCGACACTGTCGGCAGCATCACCGGCATGAACCGAGAGGCCGAACGTCGCACGGGCTGGCCCGTAGCCGATGCGCTTGGGCGCACGCTGGCGGAGGTGTTTCAAATCATCAGCGCCGATACGCGTCTGCCCTCGGTCAACCCGGTGCAACTTGTGATGGAGCGCGGTGAGGTCGTTGTCCAAACCACACACACCGCACTTCTTGCGCGTGACGGGAGCGAGTATCAAATTGCCGCCAGTGCCGCGCCGATTCGCGATGCCGATGATCAAATTGTTGGAGTGGTGCTGGTATTTAGCGATGTCACCGAAAGATACCGGGCGCAGGAAAATTTGAGGTTAAGCGAAGAACGCTATCGGTTTTCGTTGGAAGTTACGGGTCAGATAGGCTGGTCATGTCGACCCGATGGACAATTAGACGATGCTCCGATGTGGAGGCAATACAGCGGACAAAGCCTGGAAGAGGTAGCGGGTTGGAAATGGTTGGATGCCATACACCCTGACGACCGCGAGTCCGCCAATCAGGCAGTGAGCATCGCCGTCGCTCAAAAATGCAACTATTCAACGGAATACCGTCTCCGACGTGCCGATGGGGTGTACCGGAACTTTTTGGTGCGGGGTATTCTTCTTTTCAATGCCGATGGCTCGAGCAAGGAATGGGTAGGTACTTGCATCGACATCACTGAGCGCAAGCAAGCAGAAGAAATGCTGGCCGAAAGTGTCGCTGAATTACGCAGGGCCAATGAAAATATCAAACTCGCTGAACGGGCCGCCAAAGCTGGAGCCTATAGCTGGAACTTTAGGACAGGAGAGTCGGAATGGTCGGATGAGTTTTTCCGTCTATTCGGACTCGACCCCTTCAACAGCAAAGCGAGCTACGGGACCTGGCAAGCCGCCCTGCACCCAGATGACCTCAAAGAAGCGGAAACGCAAGTGGCTGATGCAATCCGCGAGCGTAAGCCGCTCATCCATGAGTACCGCGTAGTTCTCTCCGATGGTGGCGTACGCTGGATTGCAGGGCATGGTGATCTGATATATGACGATTCGGATGAGCCTTGCAACCTTGTCGGCTTCTGCATCGACGTAACCGACCGCAAGCAAGCCGAAGCCAAGCTCAAACTCGCCGCCAGCGTCTTCGATCACGCCCGCGAAGGCATCGTCATCACTGATGCCCATGGCACTATCGTAGATGTCAATGCCACCTTTACCCGCATTACTGGCTACAGTCACGAAGACGTCATTGGTCAAAACCCAAGGATTCTGAACTCTGGCCGCCAGAACAAAGCGTTCTATGAAGCCATGTGGAACGCCTTCGCCGTGCAAGGCCACTGGAGCGGGGAAATCTGGAACCGGCGCAAGAACGGCGAGGTGTACGCTGAACTGCTTACCATCAGCGCGGTACGCGATGTGCACGGCGTCACGCAGCAGTATGTTGGCCTGTTCTCCGACATCACTGCCCTCAAAGAGCACCAAAGTCAGTTAGAGCACATCGCACACTACGATGCGCTGACCAACCTGCCCAATCGATTGCTTCTGGCCGACCGGTTGCAGCAGGCGATGGCGCAAGCTCAGCGGCGCAACCAACAGGTCGCAGTGGCCTACCTGGATCTCGATGGATTTAAGGGCGTCAACGATCGACATGGGCATGACGTGGGTGACCAGCTACTCATTGACCTGGCCACGGCCATGAAAGACACTCTAAGAGAAGGCGACACGCTGGCTCGAATCGGTGGGGACGAATTTGTGGCAGTGCTGATCGATCTCGATGGCGTCGAGAGTTGCGTGCCGATGTTGACCCGGCTCCTTGCAGCCGCCTGTGCTCCGGTGCAAGTTGGTGAGGTGGTGCTCCAAGGTTCGGCCAGCATTGGAGTGACATTTTTCCCTCAGAGTCAGGACATGGAGGCCGATCAACTCCTGCGTCAGGCCGATCAGGCCATGTACCAGGCCAAGCTTGCCGGAAAGAACCGCTACCACGTCTTCGATGCCGATCACGACAGTAGCGTGCGCATTCACCACGAGGGCCTGGAGCGCATCCGTCTGGCGCTGGTGCGAGGCGAATTTGTGTTGCACTACCAGCCCAAGGTCAATATGCGCAGCGGCCAGGTCATTGGAGCGGAGGCGTTGATCCGCTGGCAGCATCCCGAAAAAGGACTGCTGGCACCAGCCACATTCCTGCCCTTGATCGAAGACCACCCGCTGGCGGTGGAAGTGGGTGAGTGGGTGATCGACATGGCGCTTGCCCAAATAGAGGCGTGGCACAGGATGGGCCTGGAGTTGCCGGTCAGCGTCAACGTTGGGGCACGCCAGTTGCAGCAGGGCAACTTTATGGCGCGCCTGCAAGCGATCCTGGCCTTGCACCCCCAAGTCAGCCCGGTCTGCCTGGGGCTTGAAGTGCTTGAAACCAGCGCACTGGCGGATATGGCACAGGTGTCTCAGGTTATCGAGGCATGCGCGCAAATCGGCGTAAAGTTTGCGCTCGATGATTTTGGTACTGGGTACTCGTCGCTCACCTATCTCAAACGCCTGCGCGTGGCGCTTCTCAAAATCGACCAGAGCTTTGTGCGCGATATGCTCGTCGACCCTGATGACTTGGCCATTCTGGAGGGTGTCATCGGGCTGGCCGCTGCGTTCAAGCGCGAAGTAATTGCCGAAGGAGTGGAAACGGTAGAACACGGTACTGCGCTGCTGCACCTGGGTTGCCAACTGGCCCAAGGCTATGGCATTGCCCGGCCCATGCCAGCGGACCAGGTACCCGCATGGGTCGCGTCCTGGCAACCCGATGACGCTTGGTTTGAGTTACCGCGGCAGATTCTTTGACCAAGTCCATCAGCGCCACATCAGGCGCACATTCGGTCAATATCTGGTTTACCCGCATAGCCGCAGCGTTGGTATTCGGTATGCTATGCGGCAACCACGTACCCCCTCGGGCGTGCAGGTAGGCAACTAATAAGAGCGTCGGGCTTGCCCGAACTGGAGACAAGTGCATGGTTTCGCCAGGCGAAAAATGGAGCTTCAATGTGGGGACGTCCCTGGCAACCCCGTCGGGGTTTGGGCTGGGCGAGCGCCCCGGTTCGCTCAAGCCGTACATTGTTGAATCACACGCCCGCTGTGCCTACCAGGGGTTGAAGGCGCACGAGTCCTGCGACTATGCCGCCCTGGTTCCGGCCGATTTCCGCATTGCGCTGGAGCGCAATGCGCGCCTGATCGCGCAGGCCACCTCGGTGCTGGGCATGCTGGGCCGCACTGTTGCCGACTTTGGCAGCATGATCGTGCTGACCGATGGCACCGGGACCATCCTGCGCACCCAATGCCAAAGCACCTTCATCGAGTCAGCCGACAAAGTGGCATTGCGCCCGGGTGTGAGTTGGTCCGAAACATCCAAGGGCACCAATGCCGTGGGCACGGCGCTGGTTCTGGAGTCGGATGTACTGGTGCAGGGCGAAGAGCATTACTTTCAGGCCAACCACTTCCTCAGTTGCGCGGCCTCTCCGATACTGGACCACGCGGGCAACGTCATCGGTGTGCTCGATGCCTCGGGAGACAAGCGTGCGTTTCACGCGCACACGGCAGGTCTGGTGGCCATGTGCGCGCGCACCATCGAAAGCAACTGGTTCCGCGACAAGTTCCGCCAGGCGCTGCGCCTGCACTTTCATCCCGTGGCCGAACTTCTTGGCACGTCGGAAGAAGGCATCATCGCGCTCGACGAGGATGGCCAAATCCTGGGTATCAACCGCGAGGGGCTCAAGATTCTGGAAGTCGGCGCGTCCACCTTGCGCGTCAAGGGCGTGCGCATGCTGTTTGGCCTGGGCTTTGGCGAACTTTTGGAAAAGTTGCGCTACTCCCTGATGACTCCGGTGAAGTTGCACCACAGAAATGGCATCGAGATTTTTGTCCGCATGAGCGGCAGAGAGTCTGCGGTGTTCTCCAACACAGCACCCTCCTCTGCGGCGCGTCCGGCGCACCCCGCAACCATGCCGTCGCTGCCATCGGTCACGCCTGCTGCTACCAGGAGGACGGCGTACCAACTCGACGAACTCGACGCCGGCGACGCACAGGTGCGCGCGGTGGCGCAAAAGGTGCGCCAGGTGATCGACAAAGACATTTCGATCCTGATCGTCGGCGAAACCGGCACCGGCAAAGAGCTATTGGCCAACGCCATTCACCAGTTCAGCCGACGCAGAAACATGCCTTTTGTTGCCATCAACTGCGCCTCGATCCCCGAGCAACTGATTGAATCCGAGTTGTTTGGCTACGAAGAGGGTGCTTTCACCGGTGCCAAGCGCAAGGGCGAAGTTGGCAAGCTGGTCCAGGCCAACGGCGGCACCCTGTTTCTGGATGAAATTGGTGACATGCCCTTGCCGCTGCAGGCGCGGCTGCTGCGCGTGTTGCAGGAGCGCAAGGTGGTGGCGCTCGGGGGGCAGCGCGCAACCCCGATCGACGTCAACCTGATTTGCGCCACCCACCGCAACCTGCGCGAGCTGATGGAGCAGCGCAGTTTTCGCGACGACCTGTACTACCGCATCAACGGCATCTCGGTCAAACTGCCGCCGCTGCGCGACCGCACCGACCTGTCCGGGCTGTGCCAGCGGATCTTGCGCGAGGTCTCGCCGCACCACCCGCTGTGCATTGAATCGACGCTGATGGAAGCCTTCTTGCGCTACTCCTGGCCGGGCAACCTGCGCCAACTCAACAACGTGCTCAAAACCGCCGCCGTCATGGCCAAGGGCGACCACGACATCACTGCGGTGCACCTGGCCGACGACTTTCTGGAAGAGCTTGCCAAGCTCGCGCCACCCGCATCCGCGCAGGCCAGCGCCGCCCCAGGCAATGCAGCGGCACCCAAGCAGGCGCGCACCTTTGGCACCCAGGGTGGTGGCACTAAATTCGCCGCATCAAACGCCTGCGCCTCCAACTCTGGCACGGCGGACAACCTGGAAGAGGTGGAAATTGCCACCATCCAGCGCGTACTCACCGCCTGCGGCGGCAATGTATCGGCGGCATCCAAGCAGCTCAACATCAGCCGCAATACGATCTACCGCAAGATCAAGAAACAGGCGTGAGCCTAGGGCCTGTCGAACTCATAGCGCAACCCGATCCACATGCTGCGTGGCGCACCCGGCGCATAAAACGTGGATTGCAGCAACGGGTACCCGGCCGCACTTGATCCGCCCAGGGGCCGGGCTACAAAGTTGCCCCGTGCGTCAAAGCCGGTCGCACCTAACTGAGCCGCCGTGTTGTAGGCCGTATCCAGCAGGTTGTTGACTTGCGCCGTCAACTGCCAGCGCGGGGCCACGCTATAGCGCGCACCCAGGTTGAACACCGCATAGCCCGCACTTTCGCCAGCGCCCAGGTAGTTGCTTGCGTCTGCAAGGTGGGCGTTGTTCTCGTTGCCACGGGCATAGGCGCTGCCAAAGGCCAGCATGCTGGCACTTAGCAGCAGGTCGGGAGATGCGGCGTAGTCGGCAAACAGTTTGAGCGACTGGCGTGGAATCAGCGGTATGCGGTCACCCGGTCGAATCGTGATCACGCCGTCCAGGCCAGGGCTGCCCGCCGCGGCCGCATCGTTGCTGCTGTTGCTGCTGCCGTTGACGGTTTCGGTGCTCTGGTAAGTGGCATCCAGCCAGGTGTATTGCGCGCCGAGGTTGAACGCGCCAAGTTTTCCAGCCAGACCCAGTTCCAGCCCCTGACGCCGGGTCTTGCCAAAGTTCTTGAAGTAACCAAACCCCGCCTGGTTGTCGGCCACGAACAGGATGTCGTCCTGGTTTTCGGCGCTGAAGATGCCCGCATTCCACTGGAGCCGGTTGTCGGTGGTGCCGCGCAGGCCGGCCTCAATGGTGTTTGTCACCACCTGCTTGAGCGGCGGGTCACCCGCCATGGCGTTGGGCAGCTTGCAGGGCTGCTCCGGGTTGGCGCAGCCCAGCTCAATCGCGGTGGGCGCGCGGCTGCTCTGGCTGTAGCCCACATAGGTGTTGAGCGCGCGACTGGGGTTGAAGGTGACGCCGATGGCCGGGTTGAAGCGCACAAATTGGTGGTTGCCGCTGAGCGAGGCACTGTCGGAGGCAGCGTGGAGTTGGTCGTCGTTGTCGATGACCGTCCTGTTGTAGCGCCCTGATACGGTCAGGTGCAGGTTGCTCTGCAGCGACAAGGTGTCACTGGCAAACACGCTCCAGGTCTGGATGCGGCCACTCAGATCCACCTGCGTGTCATAGGGCTCACCGTCGACCGTGCCGCCACTGACGCCATCGCCAAAGGCATTCATGCCGGTAACGCTGCGGTCTGGATTGAGGTAGCCCAACTGCGACGACTGCGCAAAGCGCACCCGGCTGGCGTCGTAACCCGCGCCCAGCACAAACCGGTTGCTTCGGCCCGCCACCGCACCGAGCAAGCTAAGCTGCCCGGAGACGCCGTAGTTCTGCTGGGTGGACTGGGTGCGGTTGATCAGGCCGTTGCAGTTTGCCGCAGGCTCGTCGTTTTGCAGCACTTGCGCAATGCAGCGCCAAAACGGAAACGGTGTATTGGCCGCCGTGGCACCGCTGGCCGGGTAGCCGCTGAAGCCCGCCGCCGCCAGCGCCGCCTGGTCTGCGGCACTGGGCTGGAACACCGATTGGTCGAGCGCGCCCTCGTTCACGTCACCGTTGTAGGTTGACGTGCTGATCTCGCGGTAATACACATTGCCTGAAAGCAGCAGCCGCTCGCCCAGGGCGTGGCTTGCCAGCAGATTGAGCAAGGTGGAGCGGTTTTGCGTGATATCGGGCTTGGTGTACACGCTGGCACGGTCCTGCGCCAGCAGGCGCTGCTCTTGCAAGCCGTTGCCACTGAGCTGGTTGTCGGCGTGCGCGAGCGACAGTTTGAGCTCGGTCGCCCCACCCTTCCACCCCAATTTGCCAAACACCTGGCGCACGTCGGAGGGCGAGTCGTTGCGCCAGCCTTCATCCTGGTGCAGGTTGGCGGTGAGGAACCAGTCCAGCCCCTGCGGGTTGGAGCCTCCATGCTCAAACTCGATGCTGCGCCGTGCGTGGCTGCCGACTGTGGTTGTGACCGAGGTCCCCGGATCGTTGACGCCGTCCTTGGTCTGCACCGACAAAGCGCCGCCCAGGGTGTTGAGACCAAACAGCGGATTGGAGCCGGGCATCAGCGTCATGCTGGCAATGGCCGATTGGGGTATCAGGTCCCAACTGACCACATCGCCAAACGGCTGGTTCATGCGCACGCCATCCATGTACACCGACAAGCCCTGCGGCGTACCCAGCGCCGCAGAGGCGGTATAGCCCCGGTAGCTCACATCCATTTGGAACGGGTTGCCCTGCATCTCGTTCACATGAACGCTGCCCAGCCGCTGGTTCATGAAGTCGCCCAGTTCCAGCGCACCGCTGCGCTCGATGTCGCGGCTGCTGGCGCTTTGCACCGGTGCGGCTATTTCGTTACGCGCCTGCGCCATGCCGGGCAGCGGCTGGCTGCTGACCACCTCCACTGGTGGCAGTGTCTGCACCGGCTGCGCCCCGGCCTGAAAACTGCCTACCACCGTGAGCACCAAGACAAGTGCAGTCCTGGTATCGCAATTAGATTTCATTCGCCACGGGCCTTTTTTTATCATTTGTTTGAAAACGTTCTTTGTGCATACCAGCGTGCGCGCTGGTTGTAGAACACAACGCATGAAGCGCGCCAAGTTTAATCTGGCGAAACACCAACATCTGCGTGGCACACATATTGCAGCTAGCACTTCGGGACTGTTGCTGGCTGTGAAAGGTGCTCAATACCCTGGCGATGGTGTTCCATTTTGAAATTGCAAAAGCACTGTTGCACGGGTTTACCCCAGCCGCTGCATCTGGATCGAAGGCCAACTGTCCCAAGCAGTGAAAGCATCTTTAACACAACCATCAATGGAGACAACCATGAAGAATTTGAATGCATTGGCCGTTAGCATCTCGGTGCTCGGTGCCCTCGCGACGTTTCTGGCGCTCGGGCCACTCGGCGGGGTTTTCCTGATCTGGGCTGCATTTGTCGCCTGGGGCGCTTTCTTTGCACTCGGTGCAGATATGGCGGCGTTGCAAAAAGTAATCGTCTGCGGAATCTATGGCGCGCTCGTGGCCTGGGTGGTGGCGGTGGCGATTCTGGCGCTACCGTTCGCCGGCGTACTGGGGTTGCCTCTTTGGGCCGCGATTGTCGTCGGAGTCGGTGTAGTGGCCGTCGTCCTGGCCGCCAACGTACCTGCGCTGGCCACCATTCCTGCCACCGTGTTCGGCTTCGCTTCGAGCTTTGCCTATCTGCTGCAGACCCCGGATGTACTGAAACTCGAAGTGCTGCTTTCGCCCAGCCTGAAAAACTCGCTGGTGCTGATTTCTCTGTCTCTGATCATCGGCTCCCTCTTTGGGTTGGCCTCGGCACGCTGGGGTGCCGCCTTGACCAAGGAATAACTGCGCAAGAAAGCGGCGCTACTCTGCAAGGTGGAGCAAACCGTGGCGCAGCGCCAGCAGGGTCATCTCGGCCTGGTTGTTTAGCCCGAGTTTTTGCTTGATGTTGTAGAGGTGGGTGCCGACCGTGGAGCTTGACAGGCTCAGGGTTTCGGAAATTTGCGCCACCGATTGCCCGTGCGCGAGTTGCGCAAACACTTCAAACTCGCGCGCCGAGAGCCTCTCCACCGGGCTCTTCTCGCCGCTGATCGACTGCAATGCCATGCGCTGCGCAATCTGGGCATCCACATACTGCTGGCCGCGCGCCAATGCGCGAATGGCGTCGATCAGCACCTCGGGCGCGCTGCGCTTGGACAGGTAACCCATGGCACCGGCCTGCAGCGCGCGCATCGGGTGGCTGATGTCCTCGTGCGCCGACAGTGCCAGTATGCGCACCTGGCTGGCTTTGGCGCGCAGGCGTTTGATGGCCTCGATGCCACCCATGCCAGGCATGGCAATGTCCATCACCAGCACATCGGGGGCGACCGCCTCGCAGGTCTGGCACGCGGCCTCACCGCTATCGGCTTCGGCCACCACTTCAATGTCGTCACACGCCTGCAGCAGCAGCTTGAAACCCATGCGCACCACGGCATGGTCGTCGACCAGCATGACTCTGAGCTTAGACATGGCCCGGCCCTGGAGTCAGTGGGAACTGCACCCGCATCGCCACGCCGGTGGGCTCCCTCTGCGTTAGCTGAAAACTGCCCCCCAGCGCCTGCGCGCGTTCGCGCATACCGCAAAGCCCGTAGCGCCCTGCGGTTTGAAACTGGCTCACCTGCCCGACACCATCGTCCACCACCTCCAGCCGTACCGACTGCGCGTCGCACGCCAAGCGCACGTCAATGTGCCGGGCCCGCGCGTGGCGCAGTGCGTTGTTGAGCGCCTCCTGAACGATCCGAAAGACAGCGGTGGCCACGGCATCGTCCATGGCGTCAAGCGCTTCGGGCAGCGTGGCGTTGATCTTCAGTTCGGGGTGCTGCAACTGGCACTCGCCCAGCAGGTCGCGCAGCGCGTCGTGCAAGCCAAACTGGTCCAGCGCCAGTGGGCGCAGCTTGGAGATCAGGCGGTGCATGCCGTCGTAGATCGCGTCGGCGCAATTCATCACCAGGCGCGCCGATTGTTCAATCGACGCATCGGTGAGCGCAGCGCGCCGCGCAATCGCCAGACTGACGCTTTTGATGGCGGTAACCTGCTGCCCAAGCTCATCGTGCAATTCGCGCGAGATGGCACCGCGCTCTTGTTCAATGCGGTTCTGGATGGTCTGGGTCAGTTCGCGGTTCTCGGCCAGGGCCAGCGCAGCTTCGCGTGCCTGGCGCTTGGCTTCAATGCTGTCCTGAACCGATTGCGCCATGTGGTTGAAGGCCGCGCCAATCTCGCGCCCCTCGGGGCCAGACAGGTCGCTCAGGCGCGTGGCGTAATTGCCATCGGCCATGTCACGCAAACCCCGGACCAATTGGTGCAAGGGTTTGAGGGCACGCCCCATCAGCGCATAGACCACGGCATTACCCAACACAAAGCCGACCAGCACCATCCACAGCGTGGGGCGCAAGTCGTCCCAGCCGTCGAGCACCGCGCGCGAGGCATCGGCCTGCAGCACCAAACGCCCGTTGGGCAAGCGGATCTCCTTGGGGGCCAGTGGCGGCGAGACAATGCGCGTATACCAATCCGGCGCCTCGCGCCCGACCTTGTACGCCGAGGGCGGCGAACTGAAAATCAGCCTGTTCTGGTCGTCGCGCAACTCCACGGCATTGGCGCGAATGCGCCCCACCTGTCCCAGAAAATCGGCCATGCCGGCCAGCCCACCGCTACCGTACACCCACTGCATGCGCGAGAGCAACTGCGTGGCCACCACGTTGGCACCCACCACCTCTTCGTGCACGCTGCGCCGGGTGTTGTCGATCTGCAAGCCAATCAAGACCGACGCAAACACGGCCATCAAGGCAGTGATGATGAAATTGACCTGAAGTCGAAGACTCATAAATCGTTCACTTGGGGGAATCCTGCTTTCACCGCAGGGGAAAGCGTCCACGGTCAACAAGGGGCTTGATCATATGCGCAACTCTTGGCAATCCCGATTGTCATCGCGAGGCCACACCCCATCGACATCGCGAGGCCACACCCCATCGACATCGCGAGGCCACACCCCATCGACATCGCGAGGCCACACCCCATCGTCATCGCGAGGCCGTAGGCCGTGGCGATCCATGCAGGAGTACCAACAGACATGGACTGCCGCGTCGCTTCGCTCCTCGCAGTGACGACGCCACGTTCGACTCCCGCAGCGAATATCTCACTGCAGAACTCCCACGGCAGAAGGCTGGCAGACCACAAAATCATGAAAATCATGAGGGGGGTTTCCCCTATTCGCCGATGCGCGGGGGCATCGGCGGGCCTAGACTGGTGTGCAACACAGAAGGATTCGCACCATGCATTTTGTTCGGCCCGCTTTTTCCGCCAGCTACCGCCCCGCAGCGCTGCTGTGCGCGCTGTTGTCCCCATGGGCGCTGGCGGCCACGCCAGCCCACGCAGCAGACGCAGCGCCCAGCGCCGACGCCAGCGCGCTCGATCTGGCCCCGGTGGTGGTCACCGGTAGCCGCGTGGTCCACTCCAGCTTTGATCTGCCGATGTCGATCAACGTGGTCAATGCCGAGCAAATCCAAAACGGCCAGCCGATGGTCAATGCGTCGGAGTCGCTGGCGCGCGCGCCCGGCATTGTGGCGCCCAACACCAGCCGCTTCTCTTCGGACCAACTGATCTCCGCGCGCGGGTTTGGCGCACGCTCGAGTTTTGGCATTCGCGGCATCCGGCTGTACGCCGACGGCGTGCCGCTGACCATGCCCGATGGACAGGGGCAACTCTCCACCTTCAGCCTGAGTTCGGCCGAGCGCATGGAGGTGATGCTCGGGCCGTTCTCTGCGCTCTATGGCACCTCTTCGGGCGGCGTGATCCAGATCTTCACCCGCGAAGGCAAGGGCGCACCGCGCGCCACCGCCAGCACCTACAGTGGCAGTTTTGGCACCTGGCGCGCCGACCTGCAGGCCGAAGGGGCCAGTTCCGGCGTGGGCTACCTGATCGACGCCTCGCGCTACGAGAGCGATGGTTTGCGCGAGCACAATGCGGTACGGCGCGACCAGATCAACTCCAAGCTGACGTGGGCACTGGGCGAACAAACCAAGGCGACCCTGGTACTCAGCGACCTGGCCCAACCCTACAACCAGGACCCCATGGGGCTAACGCGCGCCCAGTTGGAAGCAGACCCGCACCAGATACAAACCGATGCCACCAAGTACAACACCGGCGGCAACAAGGCGCAAACCCAGGTCGGCCTGAATCTGGAGCACCGCCTGACCAGTGACGACGCGCTGCAAGCGGTGGTGTGGACCGGGGTCCGGCACACCATGACGCGTGGCTCCACCGCATTCAACGCGGCACCTGTGATCAAGGGTTCGGGCGGGATTGGCTTTATTGACCGCGACTTTAGCGGTACCGACCTGCGCTGGAGCCACGAGGCCAGTACGCCCAGCGGTGCACTGACTGTCACCACGGGCTTGACTTACGAGCGCATGCTGGACCTGCGCACCGGTTACGAGAACAACTCCGGCATTCAGGGCGTGCTGCGGCGCGACGAAGACAATATTGCCAACAGCTCCGGCCTGTACCTGCAAGCCCAATGGGAATTGGGCAAAGACTGGACGCTCAGCGGCGGCGTGCGCAAGAGCCAGATCAACTACGAGAACCGCGATCGCTACATTGCCAGTTCGGCCACCTCGACCAACCCCGACGACAGCGGCTCGGCCAGCTACGACAACACCAGCCCGGTGCTCGGAGTCGTGTACCACCTCAACCCGTCGGTCAACCTGTACGCCAATGCCGGCAAGGGGTTTGACACGCCCGCCTTCATCGAACTGGCCTACAAGGCCAACGGTGCCAGCGGCTTGAACTTTGCGCTGCAACCCTCAACCAGCGTCAACTACGAGGCTGGAGTCAAGGCCCTGATTGGGAGCCAGACGCGCCTCAATTTGGCGCTGTTCCAGATCAGCACCGACAAGGAAATCGTGGTCGAAAGCAGTTCATTTGGCCGCACCGTCTATGTCAACGCCGGCAAGACCGGCCGCACCGGGCTGGAGCTGGCGCTGGAAAGCGACCTGGGCAACAACCTGCGCACCAGCCTGGCGTATTCGCTGCTGGAGGCGCATTTTGACGAATCGTTCAAGAGCGCGTCCACCACCATCAACAGCGGCAACCAGATTGCCGGCACACCGCGCACCACGCTCTACGGTGAGCTGGCCTGGAAGCACCCGGCGAGCGGCTTCTCGACCGCGATCGAGGCGCGCTTTAGCGACAAGATCTATGTGGACGACCAGAATTCGGACGCCGCCGCCTCGTACACGGTGGTCAACTGGCGCGGCGGCTTTGCGCAGCGCTTTGGTGGCCTGCGCCTGAACGAGTTTGTTCGCATCGAAAACCTGGGCGACCAGAAATACGTGGGCGCGGTGCTGGTCAACAGCACGACGCCGTTTGCACCGGCACCGGGGCGCAACTATCTGCTCGGCGTATCGGCCAGCATGGAGTTCTGAGCATGCGTGCGCTGCTCGGCCTGATGCTTGGCGCGCTAGCCCTGTCGCTGGCGGCAGCGGGGCCAGCGCAAGCCGCGCCGGTGGATGACGCACGCCTGCGCGGCGCGGGCCAAGAATCGGCCAACTGGCTCAGTTACGGCCACGACTATGCCAACCAGCGCTTCTCTGCGCTCAAGCAGATCAACCGCGCATCGGTGGCGCAACTGGTACCGCACTGGATTTACCAGACCGGGACCAGTTCAACGCTGCAAGCTACTCCGCTGGTGGTCGATGGGGTGATGTATCTCTCGATGCCGTTCAACCACGTGGCCGCCATCGATGCAGTCAGCGGGCGCGAGTTGTGGCGCTATGAGCACAAGCGCAAGACCAGCAAGATGTGTTGCGGCCCCGCCAATCGCGGCGTCTCGGTGGCCTACGGCAAGGTGTTCATGGGCACGGTCGATGCACGCCTGATCGCCCTGGATGCAGCCACCGGCAAAATTGTCTGGGACATGGCGCTGGTGGACGACACCGGGCCTTCGGAGAAGACCGAGCAGTTGGCACTCAATGACGCGCTGCGCGGCCATGCCGCCACCGGCTCCACCGGCGTTGGTGCCAACATGGCACCGCTGGCCTACAACGGCAAGATCATCATTGGCATCACCGGTGTCGGCTACGGCCTGCACTTGGAGGGCGACCGGCCCAACGCGCCGCTGGGTGCCGTGGTCGGCTTTGCCGGAAGCTACGGACGCCCCGGCTTTTTCGCGGCCTTCGACGCTGCCAGCGGGCGGCGCGTGTGGCAGTTCGACACCATTGCCAAGTCCCACTGGGAAGGGGAGTTTCGCTCGTCCACGCCCGACGGCGAGGCGCTGCACCGCGATACCGAGCAGGAGCGGCGTGCGCTATCCAAGTACCCCGATGCCGCGCGGCACGGGGGCGGCTCGGCCTGGACCACGCCGGCCTTCGATCCGCAAACCGGAACCCTGTTCGTAGGCACGGGCAATCCGTCGCCCCAGATGGACGATGTCTCGCGCCCAGGCGACAACCTCTACAGCGTGTCGCTGGTCGCCCTGGACGCAGAAACCGGCAAGCTCAAATGGCATTACCAGCAGGTGCCGCACGATGTCTGGGGCTACGACGTGGCAAGCCCACCGGTGCTGTTTGATCTGCCCAGCGCATCCGGCGTCATCCCCGCAATTGGGCAGGCATCCAAGATGGGATGGTTCTACGTGCACGACCGGCGCAATGGCGCGCTGCTGTACAAGTCAGAGCCCTTTGTTCCGCAGATCAACCTGTTTGCGCGCCCCACGCCCGAAGGGGTGCGCGTGGCACCCGGTGCGCTGGGCGGCTCGAACTGGACGCCGGTGGCCTTTAACGCCGACTCCGGCCTGGTCTATGTAGCAGCCTCGCACAGCCCGACCCGCTACGCCGTGCACCAGATTGCCGCCACCGCCGATAAGCCCGCCCTGCGCTACTCGTCGCTGGAGCCGATTGACGAGCCCAACTGGGGCACGCTGAGCGCCATCTCGACGCGTGAACAAGGGCGCATCCGCTGGCAGCAAAAAACCGACCAACCTATGGTGGGTGGCGTTCTGGCCACCGCCGGTGGCCTGGTGTTTGCCGGTGAAGGCAACGGCTTTTTGAGCGCTTTTGATGCCGATACCGGCGTGCGGCTGTGGCAGTTTCAGTGTGGTGCCGGGGTCAACGCGCCCCCGGTTTCGTATGCCGTCAACGGGGTGCAGTACATCGCCGTGGCGGCCGGTGGCAATGCCAACTTTGGCTTCAAACAAGGAGGGGCGCTACTGGTTTTTGCACTTCCCAAAACTCACTAGCTTTTGAAGTCGAGGCTCATCGTCATTGCGCCCGACCAAGCGCCCGGTGTTGCGTGTCGGTGTGTTCCAGATTGACACACTCCATGGGGTAAATCCCATCCGTACTAACCCCGATGATGAATCGCGGCCTGGGGCATAAGATGGCCCCGGCAGCAGTTCGTGCGCCTGCGTGCGGGTTAGGCACCGTGGGGGAAGTCGGTTCTTTGGTTGATGGTTGGCATGGCACAAGTATTGCTGTTTTGCGGTTGTTGAGTGCGTCACGGCGGGCTCGACGGAACATAAATTAATTTGGAGAAATGATGAAACGAACCTTTAGCTATTTATTCATAGTGGGGGTCTTCCTTGGATTAGCGGCGGGCCCCGCAGCGGCGCGGGTCACCGACAAGGACGTCGAGAACGATGCCAAAACCACCGGCGATGTTGTGACTTATGGCATGGGCACCAAGCTGCAACGCTACAGCCCCTCGGCAAAGATCACGACCGCAAACGTCAAGGACTTGGTGCCAGCCTGGTCTTTCTCCTTTGGTGGTGAAAAGCAACGCGGCCAGCAATCGCAACCTGTCGTTCACAACGGCAAGATGTTTGTGACCGGTTCCTACTCGCGCGCCTGGGCGCTCGATTCCAAGACCGGCCGGCGCATCTGGGAATACAACCACAAGTTGCCCGACGGCATCATGCCCTGCTGCGACGTGATCAACCGTGGCGGTGCGCTCTACGAAAACCTGTTCATCTTCGGCACGCTGGATTCGCAACTGGTCGCTCTGGACCAGGATACCGGCAAAGTCGTCTGGAAAGAGAAGGTCGGCGACTACGCTGAAGGCTACTCGATCACAGCCGTACCCGTTATCGCCAAGGGCCTGATCATCACCGGCATGGCCGGTGGCGAGTTCGGGGTTGTGGGCCGCGTAACGGCGTTTGACGCCAAGACCGGCAAGCTCGTCTGGATGCGTCCCACCGTGGAAGGCCACATGGGCACCAAGGACGGCAAGGACAACGGCATTTCGGGCACGACCAACGCAACCTGGCCGGGCGACCTCTGGAAGACCGGCGGTGCCTCACCCTGGATGGGCTGCTCGTATGACCCTGAAACCAACCTGGCCTACTGTGGCACCGGCAACCCCGGTCCGTGGAACTCGGCACTGCGTCCAGGCGACAACCTGTTCTCTTGCTCGACCGTCGCAATTGACGTAGACACCGGCAAGATCGCATGGCACTTCCAGCACACCCCCAACGATGGCTGGGACTATGACGCGATGACCGTGGACATTCTGTACACCGACAAAGACGGCCGCAAGCTGATCGGCAAGCCCGACAAGAATGGCTTCTTCTACGTGCTCGATGCCAAGACGGGTGCCTTCGTGCGTGGCTTCCCATTCGTCAAGAAGATCACCTGGGCATCGGGTCTTGACCCCAAGACCGGCCGCCCGATCTTCATCCCCGAAAACCGTCCTGGCGACCCGGTCAAGAGCGCTGACGGCAAGAAGGGTACCAGCGTGTTTTCAGCTCCGTCCTTCCTGGGCGGCACCAATCAGCAAGGTTCTGCTTACAGCCCGGACACCGGCCTGTTCTATGTGCCCACTACCGAGTGGGGCATGGACATTTGGAACGAGCCCGTGGCCTACAAGAAGGGCGCTGCTTACCTGGGTGCAGGCTTCACCATCAAGAAGCTGTTTGACGACTACATCGGCGCGCTGCGTGCCATCGACCCTGCTACCGGCAAGATCGTTTGGGAAGTCAAGGACCCAGCTCCTCTCTGGGGTGGTGCTTTGGTTACCAAGGGCAACCTGGTCTTCTGGGGAACACCGCACGGCGAGTTGAAGGCGGCTGACGCCAAGACCGGCAAAGTGCTGTGGTCGTACCAGACCGGCTCGGGCATCATCGCCCCTCCGATTAGCTGGGAGCAAGACGGCGAGCAATTCATCGCGATTGTCAGTGGCTGGGGTGGCGCTGTTCCGCTGTGGGGTGGAGACGTTGCCAAGCAGGTTTCCGACATCACCCAAGGCGGCATGACATGGGTCTTCAAGCTGCACAAGGCCAAGTAAATGAGAAAGACGCGGTAGCGGTTCGTCGGCAACGACGTTCCACTGCTGCGTGAAGGGTCGGCGCAACACGGGTTAGCGCCGATCTTTTTTTGTTCCGCCGTGACCCATCCGGACACGCTTGTTATTTTTAGAGAACTTCACCATGCTTCGTGCTTCTTTTTGTTGTAGTGGTTTTGGCCCGCTGGGCCGGACGGTGCGGACCCTGGCTGTGCTTGGCACATGGTCGCTGGCGCTGCTGTTTCCTGCATCGCACGCGTTCGCGCAGGACAAAAATGCCTTGGAAAAGGTGCAACAAAAAGGCGTATTGACGGTCGCGCTGTACAAGGATTTCGCCCCCTTCTCCGATGACGGCAAGGGCATCGATGTCGAACTGGCCAAGGCACTTGCCGCCAAGCTGGGCGTGCAGATGTCGCCTCTGTGGTTCAATGCCGGCGACGATGTGGACGGCGACCTGCGCAAGATGGTCTGGAGGGGAACACCTGTAGGCTACGGCCCCGCCGACATGATGATGCATGTACCGGTGGATCCCCAGTACATGGCCAAGGTCGATCAGGCCAAGATATTTGGCGCCTACCACCGTGAGCGTTTTGCCGTCGGACGCAACCTTGACTCCCTGCCGACGCTGGAAAACCTGGAGCCCTTTGAAAAGCTCTCACTGGGTGTGGAAGGCGAAAGCATGGGTGCCCTGGTGATGCTGTCCGCCGATGGTGGGCGCTACCGCGACAAGCTCAAAATCTTCAAGAACACCGAAGACGCCGTCGCTGCACTCAAGTCGGGTGCCGTGGCTGCGGTGCTGGGCCAGCAAGGTGAGTTGGAGAGCGGGGTAGGTGCCGACAAGCGTTTTGCCATCGACCTGCCGCCCAACCAACTCCTGAAGATGCAGCAGTGGCGCATTGGTCTGGCGGTGAAGGCCGAAAACGTTGAACTCTACAAGGCACTCGACAAAGCCATGGCCGAGTTGCTCGCTGATGGAACCGTGACCCGCATCGTCGAGGCCTCCGGCATGAAGCACCGCCAACCCTGAACGAATAGCGCCACAGGGATTCAGAAGCGAGCCATGCCAGTGTGTCATTTTGGAGCACACAACGAACCCGATAAAACCGTGCACGGCTTGTAACGGTGGGCTTTCACACTTGGCACGCCAATTGCAATAACTGGGCATCAACGTTTTTTGCATTTACCAGGAGATTTTTTTATGAAGTTGCATGTTTCGATCGTTTGCGTTGGCCTCGTGTTGGGTGCTGCCGCACTGGCACCCCTGAGCGCACTGGCGCACGGCGATGTCACACCACAAGCCGTCGATACCCACACCCTGCCCCCACTGGGCGACGATGTGCGCGCTGAAAATCCGTACCGCGGATCGAGCGAAGCGCTCAAGGTCGGGATTTCCGCCTATACCCAGAACTGCGCGCGCTGCCACGGCATTGACGCAGTCTCGGGCGGCATGTCGCCGGACTTGCGTGAGCTCGACTCCGAGTGCATGGACCAAAAGGACGAAGGCAAGAAGAAAGCCTGTTTCGCCGAGGTGGACACGTTCTACTACGGCATCACCATGAAGGGCAAGGTACGCAACGGCGTCGAAAAGATGCCGGCCTTCAAGGGCACCTTCAATCAGGAAGCCGTGTGGGCCATCAAGACGTATCTGGAAACCCGGCGCGCTGGAAACTGATCTGAGAGGTTCACCATGAAACAGCAAGTATTGATGGCCCTGGCGTGCTGCGCACTGGCAGGCACCGCACTGGCCCAGGACGTGAGCTACCGCACCAACATTCGCCCGCTGATCAAGGCACAGTGCTCCGAATGCCATGGCGACGAGTCACCGGCCTTGGCCGACTTTCTGCAAGAACAGGAAAAGTTCAAGAAGGAAAAGACCGGCCCGCGCTTTGGCACCTATGGCGAACTGATTCAGTTGATCGGTTGGCCCGACGCGGGTGCCTTCATGCGTCGCCTGGACGACGGCACCAGCAGTGCCAACAAGAAGCCTGGCAATATGTACCGTTACCTGGGCGAAACCGACGCCGCACGGGCTGCCAACCTGAAGCTCATCAAGGAATGGGTCGGTGAAGGCGGGTGGAACCTCAACCGCTGGGCCAAAGAAGGTGACACACCCGCGATCAGCAAAGAGCAGCTGGAAAAGCTCAAGCTCAAGTACTGAGCCGCAGCGCTGCCTGGGCAACTTCGGGATTCATGCGTAGCAGCGACCCGCGAAATTATTGTGACGTCCAGCAATCATGCCAGTTCAATTTATCCTTGCAAGCCATTTTCCCGGTCATTGCAAGCCCCCGTGCTTCGGGTGGCCGAAACGGCAAATGGACCGTGAACTCATGACTCGTCACTGCGAGGAGCGAAGCGACGCGGCAGTCCATGCATTTGAAAGTCATGGATTGCGTCACTTCGTTCGCAATGACCACGGTAATGCAATGACCAAAGCAGTGTCTTGAATTCCAGAAAGATCAATAGCCAGACGCCAATGCCTTACGCCCTGCGCAACCCCTGTGGCCAGATGACCCGTGCGTGGCACATCCCGCTGCTCGCGCGTGCGGTTCTTGTGGCCTTGGTGTGGCTGTTGGCGGGTTCATGCGCGCTGGCGGGCGTGATGACGCGTGATGAACTGGCCAAGCGCTTTCCGCCGCCCTACATCATTGGCGAAAAAGACGCGTCGATGCCAATCTGGCCGATCTTTGAGCCCAACTTCCAGCAGCACGCCAGCTCCAACCAACTGGTGGGCTATGTGTTTGAGTCGATCGACCTGGCACCGGT
>CAIPBW010000211.1 GCA_903863395.1 uncultured beta proteobacterium | reverse complement strand
GGCAATCCATGCAGGCATGAAGTCATGGATCGCCACAGCCTGACGGCCTCGCGATGACGAGGTGGGGTGGCCTCGCGATGACGGGGACATGGGGTCAGAGCACGATTTCGTTCGCCGTTGCCGGTCTCCGGCAAGGCCCTCGTCCTGAATCGTGATCTGACCCCAATGCCCCTTCGGTCAACCCACCCGATCCAATGACATGCGCTCAAGGTAGTGCATTGATGATCTGACCCCATTGCCCCTATCTGCGCCGCGCTGCATACGCGCCTGGCGTGCCGACCAAAGCGGCAGGTGCCGCTACAAGGTTTGCAGCAACTGCGCCACTGCCCGGGGGTAGATCTGGTGTTCTTGCGTGAGCACGCGTGCGGCCAGGGTGTCGGCGCTGTCGCCGCTGAGGATGGGAACCACCGCCTGCGCCAGGATCTGGCCGTGGTCGAGTTCGGCGGTCACCTGGTGCACCGTGGCCCCGGCAAACTTGCAGCCCGCGTCGAGCGCGCGCTGGTGCGTGTGCAAGCCGGTAAAGGCCGGTAGCAGCGAGGGGTGGATGTTGACTAGCCGTCCGGCGTAGCGCTGCACAAAGGGGGGCGTGAGGATGCGCATGAACCCGGCCAGCACCACCAGGGTGCTTTGGTGCGCGGGAGCGTGGCGCTCGATCAGCGCGGCCAGGGCCTCATCAAACGCGTCGCGGCTGGCAAAGTCCTTGTGGTCCAGCACCTCGGTGGCAATACCGGCGTCGCGCGCAATGTCCAGCCCCTTGGCGTCGGCGCGGTTGCTGATCACGGCGCAAATGCGGGCACCATAGCGGCTGGCCCAATCTTCGCGCTGCGCCGCCCTGACAATGGCCGCCATGTTGGAGCCGCCGCCAGAGATCAAAATAACGATGTTTTTCATATTCAACCTTCGCCGCAATTATGACTTTGCCTTTACCCCCCGCCACAACGCCCTTTCACCTGACGCCCGCCGAGGCTCGCGTGCTGGGCACCCTGATGGAAAAGGCACGCACCGTGCCCGACAGTTATCCGCTTTCGCTTAACGCCCTGCTGTTGGGCTGCAACCAGAAAAGCAGCCGCGAGCCGGTGATGGAGCTCAGCGAGGCCGACATCACCACTGCGCTGGACAACCTGCAAGCCCTCAACCTGGTGCGCCAGGCCAGTGGCAGCCGGGTGGCGCGCTACGAGCACAACTTCCAGCGCGGCGTGGGCGTGCCCGAGCAGTCGGCCGTGCTGCTGGGCCTGTTGATGCTGCGCAGCGCCCAGACCGCGGGTGAACTGCGCCTGAACGCCGAGCGCTGGTACCGCTTTGCCGACATTTCTTCGGTGGAAGGCTTTCTGGAAGAACTGCAGGACCGCGCCGACGACAAGGGCGGAGCGCTGGTGGTCAAGCTGCCACGCGCACCGGGCACGCGCGAGCAGCGCTGGATGCACCTGCTGTGCGGCGCGGTGGACGCCGCCAGCTACACCGCCCCCAGCGCCGGTGGGGCCGCTGCATCCGGCGGTCTGGTCGAGCGCGTGGCGGCGCTGGAAGCCGAGGTGGCCGAGCTGCGCCGCACGGTGCAATACCTGTGCACCGAGCTGGGGTTGTCCCCACCTGGACAGACGTAATCGAACGATCGTGCTAAAAACACGGCCTGCCTGTTTGGAGAACCCGCAATGGATTTGGCATTTACCCCTGAAGAACAAGCTTTCCGCGACATGGTGCGCACCTGGGTGGGCGAAAACCTGCCCAAGGACCTGTCACACAAGGTGCACAACGCCCTGCACCTGACGCGCGACGATATGCAGCGCTGGGCCAAGATTTTGGGCAAGAAGGGCTGGCTAGGCCACGCCTGGCCCAAGGAATTTGGCGGCCCGGGCTGGAACGCGGTTCAAAAACATTTGTTTGAAGAAGAGTGCGCCTTGGCCGGCGCGCCGCGCATTGTGCCGTTTGGCCCGGTGATGGTGGCCCCGGTGATCATGGCCTTTGGCACGCCCGAGCAGCAACAGCGCTTTTTGCCCGGCATTGCCAGTGGCGAGGTGTGGTGGAGCCAGGGCTACAGCGAGCCCGGCTCGGGCTCGGATCTGGCCTCGGTCAAGTGCCGTGCCGAGCGCCAGGGCAACACCTACCTGGTCAACGGCCAGAAAACCTGGACCACCTTGGGCCAGTACGGCGAATGGATTTTCTGCCTGGTGCGCACCAGCACCGAAGGCAAGCCCCAGACCGGCATCAGCTTCTTGCTGATCGACATGAAGTCGCCCGGCGTGTCGGTGCGCCCGATTGTCATGCTCGACGGAACGCCCGAAGTCAACGAAGTGTTTTTTGACAACGTGGTGGTGCCCGCCGAGAACCTGATTGGCGAAGAGAACAAGGGCTGGACCTACGCCAAGCACCTGCTCAGCCACGAGCGCACCAACATTGCCGACGTCAACCGCGCCAAGCGCGAGTTGGAGCGGCTCAAGCGCATTGCCAAGGCCGAGGGTGTGTACGACGAACCGCGCCTGCGCGACGAGATTGCCAAGCTCGAAGTCGATGTGGTGGCGCTTGAAATGCTGGTGCTGCGGGTGCTGGCGGCAGAAAAGTCGGGCAAGCAGTCGCTCGACATTGCCGGGCTGCTCAAAATACGCGGCAGCGAAATCCAGCAACGTTACGCCGAGCTGATGATGCTTGCTGCCGGACCATTTGCGTTGCCGTTGATCCACGAAGCCATGGAAGCAGGCTGGCAGGGCGACTATGTGGGCGCGGCCCACTGCGCGCCGCTGGCATCAACCTACTTCAACATGCGCAAGACCACCATTTATGGCGGCAGCAATGAAGTGCAGCGCAACATCGTGGCGCAAACCGTTCTTGGCTAACACATGAAACTTAGCAGGACAGACCGCAGCCACACGCAGTGGGCCAGTGCTGTCCTCAACTGACCGGGGGAAATTATGGACTTCGATTTTTCTGACGACCAGGTACAACTCGGCGACGCCGTGCGCAAGTGGGTTGACAGAGGCTACACCTTCGAGCGCCGCCGCGCCATCGAGAAGGCAGGCGGCTTTGACCGCGCCGCTTGGACTGAGTTGGCCGAGCTGGGCCTGTGCGGCCTGTACGTTCCCGAGGACGATGGCGGCCTGGGCATGGGCCCGGTTGAAGGCATGGTGGTGATGGAAGAACTCGGGCGCGGCAACGTGCTCGAGCCTCTCGCCCAGTCGCTCATTGCGGGCGCAGTGCTGGCAGGCTACGGCGACGCCGCCGTGCGCGCGGCCTGGCTGCCGCGCATTGCCAGTGGCGAAGCGCTGGTGGTGCTGGCCTACCAGGAGCGCGCTGCGCGCTACCGGCTCGACCTGTGCGAAGCCAAGGCTACGCAAGCCCCCGGCGGCTATGTGGTCAACGCCAGCAAGAGCGTGGTGCCAGTGGGCGATCAGGCCGACGCCTTTATCGTGCCCGCCAAAATCAACAGCCAGATTGCACTGTTTCTGGTGGAACGCGCAAGCGCCGGCGTAAGCACGCGCGGCTACGGCACGCAGGACGGCAGCCGTGCGGCCGAAGTTACCCTGAAAAACGCACCGGCCACGCTGATCACGCAAGACGGCCTGGCGGCCCTGGAGCACGCCGTGGACATTGGCATTGCCGCCGTCTGTGCGCAGGCCGTGGGGGTGATGGACAAGACCCTGGCACTCACCGCCGAGTACCTCAATACGCGCAAGCAGTTTGGCGTGGCCATTGCCAGCTTCCAGGCGCTGCGCCACCGCGCGGCCGACATGAAGATGCAGCTTGAACTGGCACGCTCCATGAGCTACTACGCCAGCCTCAAACTCAACGCCCCCGCGCCCGAGCGCCGCGCTGCCATGGCACGCGCCAAATACCAGCTCGGCCAGAGCATGCGCTACGTCGGCCAGCAGTCGGTACAACTGCACGGCGGCATTGGCGTCACCGAAGAGTACATCGGCAGCCACTACTTCAAGAAGCTCACCCAACTCGAACTGACCTTCGGCGACAGCATGCACCACTTGGGCGAAGTCTGCACCCGCATGCAAGACACCGCCGGCGTGTTTGCCTGACCCCAGCCCTTCCCGCCATCATGCGTGGCAAGGCGCGCGACTAAGTCTCTGCAGGTCTGGCGACGGAGTCTCTGTTGGAGCCAGCCTGCTGGCGATGGATGTTCAGTGCCAATGGTGCAGAAAGGGGCAGCGGGGTCAGATCACGATTCAGGACGAGGGTCTTGCCGGAGACCAGCAACGGCGAACGAAATCGTGCTCTGACCCCAGGGCCCCGGTGTGGCCGGAGGAAATGCCCGCTGCCGACAGGGCCCCGCTGTAGCCGGAGAAAGACACCTTTCTCAACCGGATGTGGCAAGGCTGGTGGACCGGGTATCCGTTCTCTGGCCCACGCTCGCCGTCGCGCGCTGCTGGCGCACCGGGACGTGCTCATCAACACCGTGATTGACACGCAAGCTCTGTGGCAACGTCGAATGGGGCCGACGCCCGGACGCCCAATCCACCATCCCGCGTGCGTGGCTGGTGCGCCAGCAGGCGAATGCCCGTGGTTTCGGGTGACCAAAACTGCATACGGACCATAAGCCGTGGTTTCGTCACTGCGAGGAGCGAAGCGACGCGGCAGTCCATGCCGTTTGGTTGTCATTGCGAGCGAAGCGTGGCAATCCATGCAGGCATGAAGTCATGGATCGCCACGGCCTGACGGCCTCAATGGGATGGACGACTGGGGGGGTTGGTATCGCGATGACGAGTAGAAGCCAGCCTGCTGGCGATGGATGTTCAGTGCTAACGGCTCAGCTACTCATGGCGTAGCGCTTCGATGGGGTCCAGGCGCGCGGCGCGGCGTGCCGGGAAGTAGCCAAACAGCACGCCAATGCCGGCCGAGAACAGGAACGACAGCAGGTTCACGCCGGGGTTGAAAAGATAGGGCACCTCCATCACGTCGGCCAGGCCGATGGACGCAAGCGTGGCCAGCACAATGCCGATCAGCCCGCCCAGCGCGGCCAGCACCACCGCCTCGATCAGGAACTGCAACAGCACCTCGCGCTCGAGCGCACCGATGGCCAGGCGCAGCCCGATCTCGCGCGTGCGCTCGGTCACGCTCACCAGCATGATGTTCATGATGCCGATGCCGCCCACCAGCAGGCTCACTGCCGCCACCGCGCCCAGCAGCGTGGTCATGACCTTGGTGGTGCCCGAGAGCGCGTCGGCGAGTTGTTTGGTGTCGAGCACGTTGAAGTTGTCTTCGTCGCCCTCGGCCAGCTTGCGCCGCTCGCGCAGGATCTGGCTGATACCGGCCTTGACGCGGTTGGCGTCGCTGCCGTCCTGCATCGACACCAGCAGCGTGTTGACGCGCGTGTTGCCGGTGATGCGCCGCTGCAGCGTCTTGATCGGCACCAGCACCACGTCGTCCTGGTCGTTGCCAAAGCTGCCCTGGCCCTTGGAGGCGAGCAAGCCCACCACCTCGCAAGAAATCTGCTTCACGCGCAACTGCGCACCGACCACGCTTTGCGTGCCAAACAGCTCGCGCCGCACGGTGGCACCCACCAGGCACACGGCGGCACCGGCGCGCAGCTCGTCATCGCTGAACACGCGGCCATCGGAAATGCTCCAGTTGCCCGTCACCAGCCAGTCGTTGGTGCTGCCAATCACGCTACTGCTCCAGTTGTGGCCGTTCGCCACCACCGTGGCTGCGGTGCGCGCTTCGGGCGCAACGGCGGCAATGCCGCCAATCTGGGTGGCAATGGCCTGCGCGTCGGCCTCTTTGAAGGAGGGTGCGCCCGCGCCGCCGCCCGGTCCCGTCATGCGCTGGCCCGGGCGCACCTGCAGCAGGTTGGTGCCCAGCCCGGAAATCTGGTTCTGCACCGCCAGGGTGGCACCATTGCCCAGTGTGACCATGGTGATCACGGCGCTTACGCCAATGACGATGCCCAGAATCGTGAGGAACGAGCGCAGCAGATTGCGCCGGATCGAGCGCAGGGCCAGGAGCAGGGTGTTGAGCAGCATCAGGCAGCCTGTGCGCTGGGCAGGGGCTTGCGCCCGGCCGGATGCGGGTTGGGGGTGTCGCTTTCCACCACGCCATCGACAAAGCGCACGATGCGCTTGGCGTAGGCTGCCATGTCGGCCTCATGGGTGACCATCAGTACGGTGATGCCGTGGTCAGCGTTCAGGGCCCACAGCAGGTCCATGATTTCGCGGCTGCGCTGGGTGTCGAGGTTGCCGGTGGGTTCATCGGCCAGCAGCACGGCGGGTTCGGTCACGATGGCCCGGGCGATGGCCACGCGCTGCTGCTGCCCGCCCGAGAGTTCGGCCGGCGTGTGAAGCTCCCAGCCAGTCAGGCCGACTTGCGCCAGCGCCCGCGCCGCAGCCGCATGGCGCGCCTTTGCTGGCTCGCCCCGGTAAAGCAGGGGCAACTCCACATTCTCCTGGGCCGAGGTGCGCGCCAGCAGGTTGAAGCCCTGGAAGACAAAGCCCAGAAACTGCCGCCGCAGGCGCGCGCGCTGGTCGCGCGAGAGTGTCTCCACATGCACGCCATGAAACAGGTAGTGGCCGGTGGTGGGCGTGTCCAAGCAGCCCAGCATGTTCATCACCGTGGACTTGCCCGAACCGCTGGGCCCCATGATGGCGACAAAGTCGCCCGCCTCAATGCACAGGTCCACCCCCTTGAGCGCCTGCAGCGCAGTGGCACCCTGGCCGTAGGTCTTGGTCACCTGTTGCAAGGCGACCAGGGGTGTCTCACTCATGGCGCGGCCCCGGCGTTGCGCTGGTCGGTGATCACCAGCATGTCGGCCTGCAACTCACCGCCCGTGATTTCGGTCATGTGGCCGTCGCTGATACCTGCCGTTACCGGCACCTGCACCGGCACGCCGTCGCGCAACACCCAGACCTGGCGCGCGGCACCCGCGCCACCGGCCGTCTTGCGCGCGCCTTGGGGCATGCGCGGCAACAGACTCGACACAATGCCGCCCTTGGCCTTGGCACCGCCGCCGCCCGCCATGCTCGGGTTAAAGCGTAGTGCGGTATTGGGCACCAGCAGCACGTCCTTGCGCTCGGTGGACGTGATGGTGCTGGAGGCAGTCATGCCCGGGCGCAGGCTCAGGTCGGCGTTGTCCACTTCCAGGTAGGTGATGTAGGTCACCACGTTGTCGGTAATGGTGGAACCAAAAGCCACCCGGGTGATGGTGGCCGGGTACTTGCGTGAGGGGTAGGCGCTGACCGTGAAGCTGGCCTTTTGCCCAACGCGCACCGAGCCCACGTCGGCCTCATCCACATTGACCTGCAGCCGCAGCCGGGTCAAATCCTCGGCCACGATAAACAGTGTGACCGCCTGCAGCGATGCAGCTACGGCGTTACCCGGATCGACCGTGCGTGTGAGCACCACGCCGTCGATGGGCGAGCGGATGGATGCCTTGGACAGGTTGGTGGCGTCGGTGGACGCAGCAGCGCGCGCCGATACCACGTCGGCCTGGGCACCGGTTTCTTGCGCCAGTGCGCGCGCCAGCGTGGCGCGGGCGGTGTCCAACTCGGCCTGCGCAGGCACCTGCCCTCCCGAGAGACGGGCCACGTCTTCCATGCGCGCCAGGTTGCTTTTGGCCTCGGCCACCGTGGCGGCGCTTTGGGCCACCATGGCGATGGCCGCTTCGAGCGCAGCGCGCGAACGCGCCACCTGGTCCTGCAGCTTGGCGGTGTCGAGCTCCACCAGTACCTGGCCCTTGCGCACGCGGTCGTTTACGTCTACCAGCACGCGCAGCACGGTGCCCGAGAGTTCGCTGCCAATGCTGACCGAGCGCGTGGGCTGTAGCGTGCCATTGGCGGCCACGCTCAAGGTCAGGTTGCCGCGCCCCACCGGCTCGGTCACAAACACCGGCGCTGCACTGCTTTGCGCGCTGGTCTGCCAAAAATTCACGCCGCCTGCTGCCAGCGCAAGCAGCGCCGCCGTGGCCCAGACGGCAGGTCTGCGCCACCAGACGCTGGCTGCTGGTGCGTTGAGCAAGGCCAGAATTTGCTGGG
>CAIPBW010000210.1 GCA_903863395.1 uncultured beta proteobacterium | reverse complement strand
CTCGCCCTGCAGCAGGTGCGCCACCAGTGCCGCAGCGGCCATGGGCAGGCCAACTTTTTCCTGGTTGAACAGCACCGCTGCCTCGCGCGGAATCAGCCCGGTGTCGAGCTGCGCCTGTGCAAACGACGCACTGGTGACCACGTGACGCAAGAACTGCACATTGGTGGTGAGCCCGACGATATGGGTTTGCGCCAGCGCGGCGTCCATGCGCGCCAGTGCCTCTTCGCGCGTGGTGCCATGCACGATCAGCTTGGCCACCATCGAGTCGTAATACGGGCTGATGGTGTCGCCCTCGCGCACACCCGAGTCCACGCGCACGCCCCGGTCGGCGCGTTCAAACGTGGTGCAGGTTGGCAGGCGGTACACGTTGAGCGAGCCGGTGGCGGGCAGGAAGTTGTTGTCCGGGTTTTCCGAACAGATGCGCGCCTCGATGGCGTGGCCCTTGATCTGCAGTTGCTCCTGGCGCAGCGGCAACGCCTCGCCCGAAGCCACGCGCAGCTGCCACTCCACCAGGTCCAGCCCGGTGATCGCCTCGGTGACGGGATGCTCCACTTGCAAGCGCGTGTTCATCTCCATGAAAAAGAAGTTCATAGAGCCATCTTCACGCTGCTCGACGATGAACTCCACCGTCCCCGCGCCCACATAGTTCACGGCCCGGGCTGCGGCCACGGCGGCCGCGCCCATCTGCTCGCGCATGGCCTGCGTCATGCCCGGCGCGGGCGCTTCTTCCAGCACCTTCTGGTGACGCCGCTGCACCGAGCAATCGCGCTCGAACAGGTACACGTAGTTGCCATGGCTGTCGCCAAACACCTGGATCTCGATGTGGCGCGGGCGCTGCACGTATTTTTCGATCAGCACCGCATCGTCACCAAAGCTGTTGATCGCCTCGCGCTTGCACGAGGCCAGCGCGGCGGCAAAGTCTTCGGCCTTGTCCACTGCACGCATGCCCTTGCCGCCACCCCCGGCGCTGGCCTTGATCAACACCGGGTAGCCAATGCGGTCGGCCTCGCGCTGCAGCAACGCCGGGTCCTGGTCAGAGCCGTGGTAGCCGGGCACCAGCGGCACGCCGGCCTTCTCCATCAACTGCTTGGACTCGGCCTTCAAACCCATCGCCAGAATCGCCGAAGCCGGCGGGCCAATGAACACCAGACCGGCCTTGGTACAGGCGGCGGCAAACTCTTCGTTCTCGCTCAAAAAGCCATAGCCCGGGTGCACCGCCTGCGCGCCTGTCGCCTGCGCGGCGGCAATAATTTTCTCCCAGCGCAGATAGCTGTCCTTGGGCGAACTGCCTCCAATGTGCACGGCCTCGTCGCAGGCAGCAACGTGCTTGGCGTTGGCGTCGGCATCGGAATACACCGCCACCGACTTGATCGCCAGACGCGCCGCGGTGGCAGCAACCCGGCATGCGATTTCGCCACGGTTTGCAATGAGAATTTTGGTAAACATCGGTTTCTCTCCTGAAATTTCAAAATAGGTCTGCAAGACAGAATTTGCCCCGCAGGCGGACGCGATTTGCCACATTCAAGCGCGCCATACCTTGAGGCCTCGCAAGGTTTCAATCGCATCAAAGTCCGCGTCGCGATGTAGCAAGACATGGTCGTGGGTAATGCAATAGCTCGCCAGCAATACGTCAATCGGACTTCGGATGGTGAAACCGTGTTGCCGCAAGGCTCGGTAGTGCTCTGCGGCTTGCAAGGCATTGCTCAGGCCACCGATCTGTACCTGGGGTAGTTCACACAGATAGGCCTGCGCCTGGTGCGCCAAGTCTTTGGCGCGAAACCCGCGCAGCACCTCAAACACAACCAGGTCTGCGCTGCCCAGCGGTGAACTGGTATCCGATAGAAGCGCGTCGAGTTGCGCTACTGCCGGGTTCGCGACACCGCGAAAGAAGTCGATCCAGACACTAGAGTCCACAAGAATCACGGCTTGCGGCCTTTCTTGCCCGGCGACGTGGCGACATAGGGCGCGGCGGCTGGCTCATTGGCTTGAACACCATTGTCTTTGCGCGCAAGCGCCCAAGCAGCATCCGAATCGTCCCACTGCAATTTTCCGCGTAAGGCAAGCAAGCCGTCGTAGGTCTTGCGCCGGGCAATCAGACGCAACCCCTCTTCAACAGCGTCTTTTTTGGTCTTGAAACCGCCCGCCTCCATGGCACGGGCCATGAGTTGGTCGTCGATCACGATATTGGTACGCATGGCAAACCTTGATTATGTGTATAGAAATGCTAAATGATACACATTAAATGGGTCTTGTCCATCACATCCGAAATACGCCAAACTTGACGTCGGGAATGGGGGCGTTGAGCGACGCGCTCAGACCCAGGGCGAGCACGCGACGGGTGTCGGCGGGGTCGATGATGCCGTCGTCCCACAGGCGCGCGGTGGCGTAGTAGGGGTGGCCTTGCTCTTCGTATTGGCGTCGGATTGGGGCGCGGAAAGCCTCTTCTTCCTCCACGCTCCAGTTGCCGCCCTTGGCTTCAATGCCGTCGCGCCGCACCGTGGCCAGCACGCTGGCGGCCTGCTCGCCGCCCATGACGCTGATGCGCGCGTTGGGCCACATCCACAAGAAGCGCGGGCTGTAGGCGCGCCCGCACATGCCGTAGTTGCCTGCACCAAAGCTGCCGCCAATGATGATGGTGAACTTGGGCACGTTGGCCGTGGCCACCGCCGTCACCATCTTGGCACCGTTGCGCGCAATGCCTTCGTTCTCGTACTTGCGCCCGACCATGAAGCCGGTGATGTTTTGCAGAAACACGATCGGCACCTTGCGCTGGCAGCACAGCTCGATGAAGTGCGCGCCCTTGAGCGCCGACTCCGAGAACAGGATGCCGTTGTTGGCCACAATGCCCACCGGCATGCCTTCGATATGGGCAAAGCCACACACGAGTGTGGTGCCATAGCGCGGCTTGAACTCGTGCAGCGCGCTGCCGTCCACTATGCGGGCGATGACCTCGCGCACGTCGTAGGGCTTGCGCGTGTCGGTGGGGATGACGCCGTAGAGTTCTTCTGCTGCATATTTAGGAGCAACGGGGGGCAGAACGGCTGGCGCTACGGGCTTTTTATGGTTCAGGTGCGAAACCGCCAGACGTGCCAGCGAGAGGGCGTGCAAGTCGTTTTGCGCCAGGTGGTCGGCCACGCCCGAGAGGCGCGTGTGCACGTCGCCGCCGCCCAGGTCTTCGGCCGTCACCACTTCGCCAGTGGCCGCCTTGACCAGGGGTGGCCCTCCCAGAAAAATCGTGCCCTGGTTCTTGACGATGATGGTCTCGTCGCTCATGGCCGGCACATAGGCTCCGCCGGCGGTGCAACTGCCCATAACCACCGCAATTTGCGCAATGCCTTGGGCGCTCAAGTTGGCCTGGTTGTAGAAGATGCGGCCAAAGTGCTCGCGGTCGGGAAACACGTCGTCCTGCGTGGGCAGGTTGGCACCGCCCGAGTCCACCAGGTAGATGCAGGGCAGGTGGTTTTGCAGCGCAATTTCCTGCGCGCGCAAATGTTTCTTGACCGTCAGGGGGTAGTAGGAGCCGCCTTTGACGGTGGCGTCGTTGCAGACAATCATGCAGTCCACACCCGACACCCGGCCAATGCCCGCTACCACGCCGGCGCTGGGGGCGCTGTCGCTGCCGTCGCGTTCGCGGTAGATGCCCATGGCCGCCAGCGGCGAGAGTTCCAGAAACGGCGTGCCCGGGTCGAGCAGCATGTGCACACGGTCACGCGGCAGCAACTTGCCACGCGCTGTGTGCTTGGCACGCGCCGCCTCGCCGCCACCGAGCGCGGCCTTGTCGATCTGCTGGTTGAGGTCGGCCACCAAGCCACGCATGGCGGCAGCATTGGCGACAAAGTCGGCCGAGCGGGGATTGAGTTGAGAGTCCAGAATGGGCATGGCAGATTTCCGGTCGAAGGTTGCACAAAGACACTGCATTTTGACGGGTATGGCCTTGGCATGGGTGGCCATTGAGGTTGCAAATTGCGCCACACTTCGCGATTTTTTTGGCACACTAGGGGGATGCCACCCTCAGCCCCCATTGCCGCCACCCCGATGGCCTTTGCGCTTGCCATCGTTGGTGCCTACCAGCGCTACGGCCAAGACCCGGCCAAGGCGCTGGCGCAGGCACAGATTGCGCCAGAGCAGTTGCACACAGCGCAGGCGCACATCACCGCCTGGCAGATGGAGCAACTCTCGGGCGCGGCGATGCAGGAACTCGACGACGAGGCGCTGGGCTGGTTTGAACGCCGCCTGCCCTGGGGCAGCTACGGCATGCTCGCGCGCGCCTCCATCAGCGCGCCCACGCTGCACCTGGCCCTGGCGCGCTGGTGCCGCCACCACGGGCTGCTCACCTCCGACATCGCGCTGACCCTGAGCGTTGCCGAGGGCAGCGCGCGTATCAGCATTGCCGAGCACAGCGACCTGGGTGCGCTGCGCGAGTTCTGCCTGGTATCGGTGCTGCGCAACATCCACGGAGTGGCGTGCTGGCTGGTGGATTCGCGCATTGGCTTGCAAGGGGCCGAGTTTCCGTTCGCCCCCCCGCCGCACCAGAACGCCTACGCCGTGCTGTTTTCCGGCCCCACCACCTTTGGCGCAGCGCAAGCCAGCATCTGCTTTGACGCGCAGTACCTGGCCCTGCCACTGCGGCGCGACGAAAAGGCGCTGCAGCAAATGCTGCAACACGCCCTGCCGCTCACGGTGCTGCAGTACCGGCGCGACCGCTTGCTGGTGCAACGCGTGCGCCAGACGCTTGCCGCCCAGCCGCAAGACACGCACAGCGCCGAAGCTCTGGCGGCGCTGCTGCACGTATCGGCGCGCACCCTGCACCGCCAACTGCGCGAAGAAGGTGCCACGCTGCAAGGCCTGAAAGACGAGGTGCGGCGAAGCCGCGCCATTGAACTCCTGCACCGCAGCGCGCGCCCGATCAAGCAGGTGGCGCAAGCGGCGGGTTTTCAGAACGAGAAGAGCTTTATTCGCGCCTTCAAGGGCTGGACCGGACAGTCCCCCGCCGAGTTTCGCAAGCAGGCAACGCCGTTGCCGTAACGGGCGGCCCTCAGAACTGCTGGCCGTCGAGGTAGTACCAGCGGCCCTGCTCGCGCACAAAGCGGCTGCGCTCGTGCAGGCGCATGGCGCGCGCGCCGGGGTTGCGCTGGCGCGCAACAAACTCCACCTCGGCGTGCTCGGCGTCCAACGGTCGGAACTGACGCACTTCCAGCCCCAACCAGGCTACACCGGGTTCGAAGGCAATCTCCTGCGGGCGCGTGCTGGCGTGCCAGGTGTGCAGCAGGTAGGGCGCGCGCTCAAGCACAAAGGCGCTGTAGCGCGAGCGCATCAGGGCATGCGCGTCGGGCGCGGGCGCATCGCTTTCCAGCCAGGGCGCGCAGCAGTGCGCGTAACGCAGCGCACGCCCCTTGGCGTCGCGGCGCCCACAGGGGCAGGATTGGTCAGGCGCGAGGGAAATCAACTCACAAGCGGCGTGGCACGCGCGATGATGGCGGCGCAATCCACCCCGCGCGGCAGGTTGCCAAAGGTCAGGCCGCTGCTTACTCCGGCCAGGCGCGAAGCGCAGAAGGCATCGGCCACGGCTGGTGTGCCATGGCGTACCAGCAGCGAGCCTTGCAGCGCCAGCGCCATCTTCTCGACCACGCCGCGGGCGCGGTATTCCAGATCGCTCAGGTCGGAGAGTTCGCGCTCCATCTGGGCAACGTACTGGTCCAGGCGGCGGTCCGCGCCAAACCCGGCTTTAACCTCGGCCACATAGGTTTCCACCGAGCCGGGGTTGCGGTGCATGGCGCGTAGCATGTCCAGGCACTGGACGTTGCCGCTGCCCTCCCAGATCGAGTTGACCGGCGACTCACGGAACAGCCGCGGCATGATGCAGTCTTCCATTACGCCGCTGCCGCCAATGCACTCCATTGCCTCGGCCGCGTGTGCGGGCGTGCGCTTGCAAATCCAGTACTTGCCCACCGCCGTGCCCATGCGCACCAGCAGTTTCTCGG
>CAIPBW010000209.1 GCA_903863395.1 uncultured beta proteobacterium | reverse complement strand
TTCGTCATCGCGAGGCCGTCAGGCCGTGGCGATCCATGAACTATGGAATATTCAATAAAATCGCTGTGTGCTTAAACAAAGAACGCTTAAATCACTGACCCAGGCGGTGGGGGTGGGGCTGCATAGTGGTCAGCGGGTGGAGATCACCTTGCGACCGGCTGCGCCTGACACCGGTATCGTTTTTCGGCGGGTCGATCTGCCCAACGTGGTTGACATTGCGGTGTCGGCCACGGCCGTGACCGATACGCGCCTGGCTTCCACCCTGTCGTGCGGCAGCGCCAAGGTCAATACCGTCGAACACCTGATGTCGGCCTGTTGTGGCCTGGGCGTGGACAACCTGTACGTGGACATTACCGCCGAGGAAATCCCGATCCTCGACGGCTCGGCTGCGTCGTTTGTGTTCCTGCTGCAAAGCGCAGGGATCGAGTTGCAGAATGCGCCCCGGCGCTTCATCCGCCTGATCAAGCCGGTGGAAGTGCGCGAGGGCAGCGGTGCCAACGAGAAGTGGGCGCGACTGGAGCCCTACCACGGCTTCAAGCTCAGTTTCGAGATTGATTTCAGCCACCCGGCGGTGGACTCCACCGGCCAGCGCGTCGAGTTTGACTTGAGCACCGGCTCGTACTCGCGCGACATTGCGCGCGCGCGCACCTTTGGCTTTACCAAGGACGTGGAGATGATGCGCGCCAACGGCCTGGCGCTGGGCGGCGGGCTGGACAACGCCATCGTCATGGACGACTACAAGGTGCTCAACGCCGATGGCCTGCGCTACGACGATGAGTTCGTCAAACACAAGATCCTCGACGCCATGGGCGATCTGTACGTTCTGGGCAAGCCGCTGCTGGCGGCCTACAGCGCGTTTCGCTCCGGCCACGCGCTCAACAACCTGCTGCTGCGCGAACTGCTCAAACGCACCGATGCCTGGGAGGTGGTGACCTTCGAGGACGTGCGCGAAGCCCCGGCCGGTTTTGCGCAGCCCGCACGCGCCTGGTAGGGCACACGGAGTTTCACCATGCTGCTGTTTCGCTGGACCATCCTGCTGCTGCTCCTGGGGGCGGTGGTGTCGTTCATGTTGTTTGTCGGCACCGGCCAGGAGCGCTTCAAGCGCTACGGCCTGATGGTCGTCAAGTGGACCCTGCTGGCCGCCTTTGGCTTCTTCGGCGTGCTCATTCTGGAGCGGCTGGCTTAGCTCGTTATCGAGACGCAGCGCGACTACTCCGTCCTCGCGAGGCCACGCCCCTCCAGTCATAGCGAGACCGCCCCTTCAGTCATCGCGAGGCCGCCCCTTCAGTCATCACGAGGCCGCCCCTTCGTCATCGCGAGCGAAGCGTGGCGATCCATGACTTCCGAATGCATGGATTGCCACGTCGCTTCGCTCCTCGCAATGACGGGGGGCTCGCAATGACGTGCTCCTCGTGCTCCTTGCAATGACGAAGTCAAGGGCGCGATAACCGTAGAATGAACGGCGCGCAAATCCTTGTGCCGCGCAGGGGAACCCGGGCCAACAACAGATACATCAACGATCCCGTAGAAAATCAGACGTATGAACACTCCTTCATCACCACCGCACGCACCGGCGTTGTGGCGACGCGCGTCGTTTTGGGTGCTGCTCGTTGCCGCCGTTGCGCTGGCAGGCGTGGGCGCGCTGGTGGCGCAGCGTATGGAAAGTGCCAAGGCCAGCGAAGCTGCCAAAAAAGACGCGCCCCCCCAGACGCTGGAGTTTGGGCCCGGCGACGTGGCGGTGGTGCAGTTGCAGCCGCTGGCGCGCACGGTGGCGCTGTCGGGGTCGCTCACGCCAGTGACGCAGGCGCTGGTCAAGTCCAGCGTGGCGGGCGAGGTGCGCCAGGTGCTGGTGCGCGAGGGCGAATCGGTGCGCCAGGGCGCGGTGCTGGCGCAGCTTGACACCACCGACGCGCGCTCGCGGCTGGACGCCGCCCTGGCCGACCAAGCCGAACGCCGCTCGCGGCAGGAGATTGCACTGCGCAACCGCGACACCAACCAGGCGCTGCTCAAGCAGAACTTCATCTCGCAAAACGCGTACGACCAATTGATCAGCACCCACCAGGGTAGCGAGGCCGCACTGCAATGGGCCGACGCCCAGGTCAAGCTGGCGCGCAAGGCGATTGACGACGCTGTGGTGCGTGCCCCGATCTCCGGGCAAGTGGCCAAGCGCCTGGTCAATGTGGGTGAGCGTATTGCGCCCGATGCGGCCATCCTCAGCATCGTCGATCTCTCGCGCCTGGAGTTGGAGGCCACGGTACCGGCGTCCGACGTAGCCACGATTGCGCCGGGGCAGGTGGTGCACTTTCAGGTGGACGGGTTTGGCACACGTGCCTTTGCGGGGCGGGTGGAGCGCATCAACCCCGTTGCCGAAGCCAGCTCGCGCTCGATCAAGCTGTTTGTCGCCGTGCCCAATGCCGACGGCAGCCTGCGCGGCGGCATGTTTGCGCAAGGCGCGGTGTCGCTCGCGCAATCGAGCCCGATGCCGGTGGTGCCCATCAGCGCCGTGTTTGAGGAAGCGGCCCAGTCCTATGTGTTCACGATCGAAGACGGCAAGCTCGCCAAGCGTGCGCTGCGCCTGGGCCTGCGCGACGAAGCCCTTGGTCTGGTCGAGGTCAGCAGCGGCCTTGCCGCCGGAGCCACGGTGGTGCGTATCCGGATGAAGGGCCTGAAGGTTGGCGCGCCCGCCGTGGTGCGCAAGCTGAGCGCCCCGACCTGAGCGCCTTGGCGCGCCAGACCTGCGAGT
>CAIPBW010000208.1 GCA_903863395.1 uncultured beta proteobacterium | reverse complement strand
TGCTGCGCCGGAAGTGGTGGTGGCCGAGCAAGTGGCATTCTGGATTACCCACGACATTCAAAAGGCGCAGTTGAGCGTCGATGGCCTGGGCGACAAGCCGGTGGATGTGAGCATCAGCCTGCAGGGCAACGAAGCCCATGTGACGTTTCAGACCGACGACCCGCAGGTGCGCGCCGCATTGGAGAGCGCCGCAGTACACCTGAAAGACCTGCTGCAGCGCGAAGGCCTGCAGCTCGGCGGGGTGTCGGTGGGCACCACCGGCGCTGGCGACTCGGGTGCGCAGGAGCGTCGCCCTTCACAGAACCCGGCGCAGACCGCCGCAGCCGCGCTACAACCACTGACCACTGAAGCGGGACGTGCACGCGTGAGCGACCCCAAGCGCGCGCTTGACATGTTCGTGTAATCCGGCCGGACGCACCAGTTCGCCCGGATAAGGGCCAATTGACCCGCTTTATTCAGGCTTTAGCCCCTTGGCAGGCGTTGAATAATGACCAGAACTTAGCGAGCAATAAGGAACTGTCGTGTCAGAACAAGCCGAAGATGTTGAAGAGGTCAAAGCTCCCGTCAAGAGCAAGAAGATGCTGATCATCATTGGCGCAGCCGTGCTCGTGCTGCTGCTTCTTGCCGGTGGTGCCTTCCTGTATATCAGCAAGCAGCGCGCCGCCGCCGCCGAAGAAGGCGACGACGGTGGCCACGGCTCGGGCCATGCGGTTGCAAAGTCGCCCCCGGCCTACCTGCCGCTGGAAAACATGGTGGTCAACCTGGCCGACCCCGGAGGCGAGAAGGTGGCCCAAATTGGCATCACCCTGGTGGCGCAGGACGCGCACGCGATTGATACCGTCAAGGCCTATCTGCCGACCATCCGCAATGGCGTACTGCGCCAGATTTCCAAGCGCACCGCAGGGGAGCTGCTGTCGCTCGAAGGCAAGGACAAGCTCGCCAACGACATTCTGCGTGAATCGTCGATTCCCTTTGGCGGTGACGCGGTTGAGCGCGAAAGCGCGCCGGTGACGCCGGTCAAGAAAAACGCAGGCAGCAAGGCCGACAAGCCTGAGTACCCGGTGGTGGGTGTGCTGTTTTCCAGCTTCATCGTCCAGTAAAGCAGCATTGAGCCTGAAACCATGAGCGAATCATTTCTTTCCCAGGAAGAGGTAGACGCCCTGCTCGAAGGCGTGACCGGCGAGAGCCAGAAGACCGTCGAAGAGGAAGCGCAGCAGGGCGAGGTTCGGGCCTACAACATCTCCAGCCAGGAGCGCATCGTGCGTGGGCGCATGCCCACCATGGAAATCGTCAACGAGCGATTTGCACGCAACCTGCGCATTGGCTTGTTCAACTTTATCCGCCGCAGCCCGGAAATTTCGGTCGGCACGGTGGCGGTGCAGCGCTACAGCGCGTTCCTGCGCGAACTGGCGGTGCCCACCAACTTCAATATCGTGGCGATTCGGCCCCTGCGTGGCAGTGGCCTGGTTGTGTGCGAGCCCGCACTGGTGTTTGGCGTGATCGACACCTTGTATGGCGGCACGGGCAAGTTCCAGACCCGCATCGAGGGGCGCGACTTTTCGGCCACCGAGCAGCGCGTCATCAACCGCCTGGTGGACGTGATTACCGCCGAGTACATGAAAGCCTGGAAGGGGATTTATCCGCTGG
Organism: uncultured beta proteobacterium; assembly: GCA_903863395.1. GTDB lineage: Bacteria > Pseudomonadota > Gammaproteobacteria > Burkholderiales > Burkholderiaceae_C > Allorhodoferax. The sequence continues at coordinate 12,237 of CAIPBW010000208.1, read as the reverse complement.
AGCTGGTGTACCAACGCTCGGAAATGCAGCCGCAGTTTGCCAACATCGCCACGCCCAGCGAAATCGTGATTTCGACCTCGTTCCAACTGGAAATTGGGGACATTACCGGGGCCATTCATTTCTGCTTTCCGTATTCGACGCTGGAGCCGATCCGCGACGTGCTGTATTCGGCCACGCAGGGCGACTCGATTGAAGTGGATCGGCGCTGGGTGACGGTGCTGACACGCGAAATTCAGGCCGCCGAGGTCACCCTGGTGGCTGAACTGGCGCGCGCCGATGCAACGGTGGAGCAGTTGCTGGCGATGAAAAAGGGCGACTTCATTGAACTCAACCGTGAACCCACGATTGAGGCAAGCATTGATGGCGTGCCAATCTTTGAGTGCCACTACGGCACGCATAACGCGAAGTACGCAATACGCATAGACAAGGCGTTGCGCGGAAATGACCAAAACTGGATGGGGGAAACCAATGGCATCTGAAGACAAAACCATGGAAGTGGCCGCCGACGACGGTATGGCCGATTGGGCCGAGGCCCTGTTGGAGCAAAAGGCCAACGACGCGGCAGCAGAGGACCCGTCTGGCGGCGTCCTGAGCGGCGAGGCACCGCGACCTTTTTCTACCAAGGGTGGTGCCGGCGCAGACAACAACGTCAACGACATCAATATGGTGCTCGACATCCCGGTGCAGTTGTCCGTGGAACTGGGCCGCACCAAGGTGCCAATCAAGCACATTCTGCAGCTCGGACAGGGCTCGGTGGTTGAGCTCGATGCACTCGCCGGTGAGCCGATGGACGTGTTGGTCAACGGCTACCTGATTGCGCAAGGCGAAGTGGTGGTGGTGAACGACAAGTTTGGCATTCGCCTGACTGACGTGGTGACGCCCTCCGAGCGTCTGCGTCGCGTCAGCAAGAGCTAAGTAGGTAGTCGCAATGACGCAGTCACTCGTCTGGATTGGCTTGTTTCTGGCCGCGCTGGCCTGCCTTCCGATGGCGGTCAAGCGGTTCAGGACGCGCAACCCCGTGGGGGCGTATGCGTCGGATGCGCAGTTGAAGTTTGTTTCGGCGGTCGCCGTGGGCCAGCACCAAAAAGTGGTGACGGTGGAAGCCGGGCCCCAGGGAGCGCGCGTTTCGCTGACCCTGGGTGTAACCGCCCAAAACGTGACTTGCTTGCACGTTGCGCCGCTTGGCCCCACCAGTGCACAAGGCCCGGTGGATGCGCTCACGCACGCTGCGGCGGTGCTGTAACCATGGACACGCAACGCATGGCTTGCAAAGGTTGGAGTCCGGGCACGGCGGGCAAGGCTACGGTGGGCGTGGCGGCGCTGTTATTGCACAGTGCGGCAAGCGCACAGGCTGCCGGACAACTGCCGCTGTTGGTGGGCTCGGGCAGTTCAGGCATGAGCTTTTCGGTCCCGATCCAGACTCTGCTGTTTTTTACCGCCTTGTCGTTTCTGCCGGCGGTGCTGTTGATGATGACGGGCTTTACCCGCATCGTGATTGTTCTCTCGCTGCTGCGCCAGGCGCTGGGCACGCAGTCGTCGCCGCCCAACCAGGTGATCGTGGGGCTGTCGCTGTTTTTGACCTTCTTTGTGATGGGGCCTACGCTAGACACCATCTACAACGAAGCCTACCTGCCCTATACCAAGGATTCGATGCCGTTTGAACAGGCGATTGTCAAGGCCGAAGCGCCCATCCGCTCGTTCATGGTCAAGCAAACGCGCCAGTCCGACTTTGCGCTGTTCGCCAAGCTGGCCAAGCTCCCGCCTGAAACCAAGCCCGATACCGCGTCGCTGCGGGTGCTGGTGCCGGCCTTTGTGATTAGCGAGCTGAAGTCGGCGTTTCAGATCGGCTTCATGATCTTCATACCGTTTCTGGTGATTGACATTGTGGTGGCCAGCGTCTTGATGTCGCTGGGGATGATGATGCTCTCGCCGGTGCTGGTGGCGCTGCCGTTCAAGCTGATGCTGTTTGTGCTGGCCGACGGGTGGAACCTGCTGATTGGCTCCCTGGCCGCCAGTTTTGTCCTGTAGGGAGAGATGCCGTGAATGCGCAAATGGTATTGACGATGGGCCAGGAGGCGCTGCTGATGCTGCTGATGGTGTCGGCACCCGTGTTGGGAACGGCTTTGGCGGTGGGCTTGCTGGTCAGTCTGTTCCAGGCGGTCACGCAGATCCACGAAGCCACGCTGGCCTTTGTGCCCAAGCTGATCGCCGTGATTGCCGTGTTCTCCATTGCCGGGCCCTGGATGCTGACCATGCTGGTGGAATACATCCGGCGCACCATTGAAGCGATTCCGTCTTCGGTGGTCTGAACCTGGACACGGCAGTTGACCGCTTCATTTCCGCAGGACAGCCCCGTGTTTGCAAACAATTTTGACCACGAAGAAACTCACCGTTTGGGCGGAAACGCTACGCACCCAATTGCGCTGCCAGGCAGCGCCCTGGCGGCGTTGCTCCTCCTTGCTGGCAGGAGCCAGCATCGTCGTCGCGCCTTGCCAAGCCCCTGCCTGACAGCCCACTCGGGCGCGTCCAACTGCGCAATCTAGGTTGATCGGGGCCGCAGTCCGTGATCTCTTTCACCGAAGCTCAACTGGCAGCCTGGGTTTCACCCTTCTTCTGGCCTTTTCTGCGCGTGCTGGCGGTGTTTACCTCGGCACCGGTGTTTTCGTCGCGCGGCTTTCCGCTGCGTGCCAAGGTCGGGCTGGCCTTCTTTGTGGCATTGGCTTCGCAAGCGAGCCTGCCGCAAGGGCCGGTGATTGGCTTCAACGACCCGCAGGCCATTGGCGTGGTGATGCAGCAGGTGGGCATCGGCCTGGCCATCGGCTTTGCCGTGCGCCTGGTATTTGCCGCTGTGGAACTGGCGGGCGAAGTGGTGGGCTTTCAGATGGGCCTGAACTTTGCGTCGTTCTTTGACCCCTCGCTCAACTCCCAATCGAGCGCAGTGGCACGTTTTTTTGGGCACATGACCTCGCTGCTATTCGTCGTGATGAACGGCCACCTGATGGTGCTGATTGCGGTCAACAAGAGCTTTGTCGCGTTTCCGGTGGACCAGAACTTTCTGGAAGCGCTCAAGCAGATGAAGCTGCACCGCTTTGCCAGCGAACTGTTTGCCAGTGCGCTGTGGATTGCCTTGCCGATGGTGGGCATGCTGATGTTCGTCAACCTCGCGCTGGGCATTGTGTCGCGCGTGGCACCGCAAATGAACATTTTTGCGGTCGGGTTTCCGATTACGCTGGTGGTCGGCTTGGTGGGCATAGCCTTCACGCTGCCGATGCTGGATCAGCCATTCATGGCGCTGATGGAGCGCGTGATTGTGATTTTTTCCGGCGTGTAAATTTTTGCGCGGGCCCCAACGCCAATCCCCGCGGGGAGTACCAAGCTCGTAAGCCCCGTGCGCTAAACCAGTTCGTTGCGAATGGCGTAAACCGTCAGTTCGGCGTTGTTGCTGAGCTTGAGCTTCTCGAGCAGCCGGGAGCGGTAGACGCTCACGGTCTTGGGGCTGAGCATGAGTTCCTTGGCAATGTCGGCCAGGCGCTTGCCCGAGGCGATCTTCAGGAGCGTCTGCAACTCGCGCTCGGACAGGGTGGAGTGCAGTGTCTCGGTGCCTGGAGACGACAGGTTCTCAACCAGCATCTCGGAGACTTCGGCGGTAACGTACCTGCGCCCCTGGGCCAGGGTGCGTACGGCCGCAATCAGATTGGCCGGGTCGCCTGCCTTGTTCAGATAACCCTGCGCCCCGGCGCGCAGGCAGCGCAAGGCGTACTGGTCTTCGGCGAACATCGAGACAATCAACACCCGCACCGCAGAGCCCGCCTCGCGCAGGCTTGCCAGCACTTCCAGGCCACCGCGCCCGGGAAGATTCAAGTCGAGCACCAGCACGTCGCAGGGCACGCCGCGCATCAACTCGCGTACCTCGGCGTAACTGCCAGCTTCGCCCACGACCTGGATGTCCACCGCCTCGGTCAGGGTGTCGCGGATGCCGCGGCGCACCATTGCGTGATCGTCACAGAGAACCACCTTGATCATGGGCTTGCTACTCCGTAGGAAACTGGCGCTCGTGCGTCAGGGGCACTGAAAGAATAATGGATGTGCCCGCACCCGCGCGGCTGCTGACATCGAGCCAGCCGCCCACGGTCTTGGCGCGCTCACGCAATCCTCGGATGCCATAGGCGCTGGGCTTGTCCAATTCTTCTGCGCCGATGCCCTTGCCGTTGTCGGTCACTTCGAGCGTGAGCACGTCGTCGGCGTCGGAAATGTCGATCTGCACCAGGGTGCAGGCGGCGTATTTGGAGACGTTGGTCAAGGCCTCTTGCGCGGTGCGGTAGGCGGTTAGCTCGATTGGCTTGGCCACGCTCAGGTGTTCGTTGTTGGTGGCAAGCCGGGTGCTGATTCCGGTGCGCTTTTCAAAGCCGCTGGCCAGCCATTGGACGGCGGCAAACAGGCCCTGGTCAAGAATCGCAGGGCGCAGGTTGCGCATGATGCGCTGGCTGGCACCAATGGCGTGCTGCAGCATGTCGGTGGCCGATTGGATCTGGGCCAGCGTGGCCGGGTTGGTTTCGTGGCGCGAGAGCCAGGCCAGGCCCAAATTGGCGGCCGCCAGCGAGCCGCCGATGTCGTCGTGGATTTCGCGCGCAATCGCCGCGCGCTCTTGTTCGATGGTGGTTTGCAGATGCTCGGCAAATTCGGCCAGTCGGCGCTCGGAGGCGGCCAGTTCGGCGTCTGCGCGCTCCTTGGCGAGTCGGGCGTGGCGCACTTCCAGGGCACGCTCGATCACGCGCTCCAGGCGGCTCAGGTCGTCCTTGTGCAGGTAGTCGCTGATGCCTTCGTGGATAGCGGCAACCGCTGCAGCCTCGCCGATGGCACCCGAAAGCAGGATAAACGGCGGCGGCTTGTCGGCCTTGATCGACAGCCAGGCGTCGAGCGCGGTAAAGCCGGGCAGCCGGAAATCGGCCAGAATCAGGTCGAACGGCTCCTGGGCCATGGCGGCGGTAAACGCCTCCAGGGTCTCGACCCGGGCAATGTCGCAGCGCAGCGCTCCCTTGGCCAAGGCGCGGCAGACCAGTTGATGGTCGATGGCTGAATCTTCCAGGTGGAGGATTCTGAGCAATTGCTGCGGCGATGGGGTGGCGGGTTGCGCGAAAGTCATTTCCCTTGATTATGGAGGGAGCCGGGGGACCAAGGCAATGGCGGTATTGCGATGAATTGGTAAGCATTTGGTTACCAATTCCCCCATACTGAGCGTACCCTGCTACCCTAGAATCTTATGGATTTGAAGATTTTTGAAACGGGATTGAAACCGCTGTGAAAACTTGCCTCAAGGAGCCCGGGACATGCAGCCCGAACTGACAACACCTGCAGCACCTTCGGTGCAAATGCCGGTGATGCTGGTGGCTGAGCTCCAGGATTCCTTGCTGGTGGTGGTGCACGACCTCTCCAGGCTTGACAGCTTGCTGGCGCACACCATGGAGAACCTGATGGAACGGTTCACCAGTGCGAGCGCCAATCTGGCCGACCCCGCCCTGATGGAGTCCAAGGAACTCGATGCGGTGCGCAGTGCCTTGCACGCGGCTGTGACCGAGTTGCAGTTTCAGGACATGGCCTCGCAATTGATTGTGCATACGTCCAAGATTTTGCAGGGCTGTGCCTACCGGCTTGCGGCCGAGTCGATGGGGTCGGAAGACGGCGAAGCGGTTCCCTTTGTGGAAGAGGTGCCCGAGCGTCCCAACCCTGTGACGCAGGATGAAATGGATGCCGGTTCGATTGAGCTTTTCTGACGCGGGGCGTGCTGCTGGTGACCTCGCTTGTTGAATTTGACGGAGTGCTACATGTCTTTGATTCTCGCGGTTGATGATTCGCCTTCCATGCGCAAGATGGTGTCCTTTACGCTGATCGGCGCCGGGCACCAGGTGGTAGAGGCGGTGGATGGGCAGGATGCGTACGAGAAGGCGCAGACCCAGGATTTCGACCTGGTGCTGACCGACCAGAATATGCCGCGCATGGACGGGTTGGGCCTGACGCGCAAGCTGCGCGAGCACCCCCGGTTCAAGAGCACGCCAATTTTGATGCTGACCACCGAGTCGAGCGATTTGATGAAGCAGGCCGGGCGTGCGGCGGGAGCGACTGGCTGGTTGGTGAAGCCCTTTGACCCGGCAAGGTTGCTCGATGTCATCAAGAAGGTGATTCGGTAGGCACCATGGTCCGGGTTTCGTGTAAGAGTTCTAGGAGTTTGACATGACTGAAGCGCAGCACGAGAGTGGTGGAACTGGGGGCGATATTGACCTCAGCCAGTTCTACCAGATCTTTTTTGAAGAGGCGGGCGAGAATCTGGATTTGATGGAGCAGATGCTGCTCAACCTCAATCTTGAGACCGCCGATGATGAAGAGCTCAACGGCATCTTCCGCTGCGCGCACTCGGTCAAGGGGGGCGCGGCCACCTTCGGGTTTGCCGACGTTGCCGAACTCACGCACAAGATGGAGTCGCTGCTCGACCGGCTGCGCCGCCACGAAATACAACCCAATTCGGCCATGGTGGACGTGCTGCTGGAGTCGGCAGATGCCTCGCGCAGTCTGTTGGCGCGGCACCAGGCTGGTGGCGAGGGCGAGGCCATGGCCACTGGAGATCTGGTTCGCCGCATCAGCGAGTTGGCGCTCGGAGGTGGGGGCGCAACGGCCGCTGCGCCCAAGGCGGTGGCACCCGTTGCGCCGCCCGAGCCGGTGGCCGTCAAGCCCGCGCTACAGCCTGCTGCTAGTGGAGAGAAAGCAGCGCGCTCGCTGGAAATTCGAGTGGGCCCGATTGAACACCCGGAGCAGGCCGACGCGATTCAGGAACTGTTTCGCGACATTCCGGGCCTGGGCACGGTGACCGTGGTCGCCACGGAAGAAAAAGGCGTGCGCATCTTTGCTGTGGAGACGGTGTCCAGCGACGATGAGTTGCTCGATTTGTTCGCGTTCCACGTAGCCAAAGAGCACATTGCGATCAAGGCGGCGGGCGGCGGCAAGGCCAGTGAGGCCGAGGATGCGCACTACGGCTTCTTTGAAGGCGCTGCGGGTGCCCCCGAAGTGGCGACAAGCTATGCCGACGACCCGCCCCCCGGCGCGCCGTTGGCCCCGCTGCCAGGCTTTGGCTTCTTTGAGGGGTCACCTGGTGCACCAGCCGCAGCCAGTGCTGCCATGACGGGGGCCGAGGCCGGTGGGGCCTCCAAGTCGCCCGCAAAAGCCAGCCACCCAACCGGGGGTGCGCAGCCGGAGGCCGCGACGATCCGGGTGGCGATCAACAAGGTGGATCAGCTCATTAATCTGGTGGGCGAACTGGTGATTACCCAGGCAATGCTGGCACAAAACAGCCGGGCGCTGGACCCGGCGGTGTACCAGCAGTTGCTCACCGGGCTGGCCGATCTGGACCGCAATACGCGCGATCTGCAGGAGTCGGTGATGTCGATTCGGATGATTCCGATGTCGATCGTGTTCAACCGCTTCCCGCGCATGCTCCGTGACTTGGCGAGCAAACTGGGCAAGAAGGTGGATTTTGTGACCCAGGGTGAGGCCACCGAATTGGACAAGGGCCTGGTCGAAAAGATTACCGATCCGCTCACCCACTTGGTTCGTAATAGTTGTGACCACGGCGTGGAAATGCCGGAGCAAAGAATCGCAGCGGGCAAGCCCGAAACCGGAACCATCACGCTGTCGGCATCGCATCAGGGCGGCTCGATCGTGATTGAGGTTCGGGACGACGGCAGGGGCTTGTCGCGGGAAAAGATTCTCAGCAAGGCGCGCGAGCGCGGCATGGACGTTTCCGACCAGATGTCCGATTCGGAAGTATGGGGCCTGATTTTTGCACCTGGCTTTTCGACCGCCGAAGTGGTGACTGATGTATCCGGGCGCGGTGTCGGGATGGATGTGGTGAAGAAGAACATCGCCGCCCTGAATGGAACCGTGGAAATCGAGTCTTCGCTGGGCAAGGGTATGCGGGTGTCGGTGCGCTTGCCGCTGACGCTGGCCATCATGGACGGTATGTCCGTGGGCGTGGGCGAGGAGGTTTACATCCTGCCGCTGTCGTCGGTGGTGGAGTCGTTCCAGGTCAAGCCCGAGGCGGTGAGCACGGTGGCACAGGGCGCGCAGTTGGTCAAGGTGCGCGACGAGTACATGCCGGTGATCGAGCTGGAGAAGGTGTTTCAGGTGCCGCGCTTTGATTTTGAGAAGTCGTGCGACATCATGGTGGTGGTAGAGGCCGACGGTAGCCGCGTGGCGCTGCTGGTGGACGAACTACTGGGCCAGCAGCAGGTGGTGGTGAAGAATCTGGAGTCCAACTACCGCAAGGTGCCCAACGTGTCGGGTGCCACGATCTTGGGCGACGGCAAGGTGGCGTTGATTCTCGATACCGGCGCGCTGGTTCGCCGCTCGCGGCATTGATGCCGCTCTGAATTGAAGGAGAACCCTCATGGGAATGATGGAAAAAATGGACGAGTTGGCAACTGCTGCGCCGCGCGAATACCTGACCTTCCGCCTGGATCAGGAGGAATATGGCATCGACATCCTGAAAGTGCAGGAAATCCGGGGGTACGAACCGCCAACCAGGGTGGCCAATGCACCCGAATTCATCAAGGGGGTGATTAACCTGCGTGGCACGATTGTCCCGATCGTTGACATGCGGCTGAAGTTCAACTGTGCCAAGGCGGAATACAGCGCCTTTACCGTGGTGATTGTCTTGAACTTGCGTAACCGCATCGTGGGCATCGTGGTCGATTCGGTGAGCGACGTGATGGAGCTTCCCGCCGACAGCCTGAAAGCGGCACCGGACATTGAAAGCGCCATCGACAGCGACGCAGTGATCGGCCTGGGGGCTTTGGCCGACAGGATGCTGATCCTGCTCGATATTGAGAAGCTGATGTCTGCGACGGATATGGGACTGGTTTCGGCGGCTGACTGAGAGGCTGAGAGCGCCCACGGAACCCATCACGGATGTTGCACCGATCACAAAATTCGCCGACCACTTCAATGGCGGGCCTCGGAGCGGATGCGCTCGGCACGGGCTTGCAGGGGCGGGAATTTGCCTGGACGGATCGGGATTTTGATCGCGTTCAGGCGATGATCTACCAACGCGCGGGGATCAGTTTGCATGACGGTAAACATGCCATGGTCTATAGCCGCCTCTCGCGCAGGTTGAGAGACACCGGGCACCAGAGTTTTCATGAGTATTTGTCGTGGCTGGAGTCCAGCGACGGCCCGGAATGGCAAGAGTTTGTCAACGCCCTGACCACCAACCTGACCTCGTTTTTCCGGGAACACCACCACTTTGAGATTTTCGCCCAATTCCTCAACAGCAAGCCTGCGGTGACGCCCTGGCGCGTGTGGTGCAGTGCGGCTTCTACCGGGGAAGAGCCCTATTCGATTGTGATGACGGCGCTTGACACCTTGGGGCCGCGCGCCAATTTCAACCTGATGGCAAGCGATATCGATTCCAAGGTATTGGCCACGGCAGCGCAGGGGATTTACCGCCAGGAGGGGATGAAGGGGGTTGATGCCGACCAGATGCAGCGCTATTTCTTGCGAGGCAAAGGTTCAAACGACGGCATGGTGCGGGTCAAGCCCGAACTGAAGAAACACATCGAGTTTGTGATTGTCAACCTGAGTCGCGACGATTGGCCCTTCAGGGAGCCGTTTGACGTGGTCTTTGGCCGCAATGTGATGATTTACTTTGACGGTGAAACCCAACGCGGTGTGCTCGAGCGCATTCACCGGGTGATGCGTCCGGGTGGCTTGCTGTTTGTGGGGCACGCGGAGAATTTCAGCGATTCGCGCGATTTGTTTGTTCTGCGGGGGAAAACCGTCTATGAACGCCGTTAGCGTGGACGCTGTTGCAACCGTCACGCCCGTTGCCCAGGTCGCGCGCGTGCCATGAGCCTGCCTCCCAATCTTACGGGTCTTGCGGCAGGCCGGGCGGCGGGCGCGGTGCCGCCCGGGAAGGTGTTGCCTAGCGGGCGCATTTCCCGGGTTGACGAACTCAAGGCGCAACCGCGCAAGCCGGGGGAGGCGTCTTTTTTCTACGCCGATCACCATTTCCAGTACGACGCTGTGAAGGTGCTTCCGGGCGAGTATTTCGTTTCCAATGAGGACATGGTGGTGATGACGGTGCTGGGCTCATGCATTGCTGCGTGCATTTGGGATGGCCGCTCGCGCACCGGTGGCATGAACCACTTCATGCTGCCTGACGGCGATAGCGCAGAGGGGTCGGGGCGCTATGGCTCGTATGCCATGGAGTTGCTGATCAACGAGATGCTCAAACTTGGAGCGCGGCGGGAGACCATGCAAGCCAAGATTTTTGGCGGTGCCCAGGTGATGGCGGGATTTACGACGATGAACGTTGGTGAGCGCAATACACAGTTTGTGCTGGACTACTTGGCGACCGAGCGAATCCCGGTGGTTTCGCAAGACGTGCTCGATATTCACCCGCGCAAGGTGTGCTTTTTCCCGGTGACGGGCAAGGCCTTGGTGAAACGGTTGGCGCACTCCCATCCTGAGACCTTGGCGGTTGAAGAGCGGCGCGGCAATGCGGCAACGGTGGCGAAGTCTACCGCCGGTGGTTCCGTTGATTTGTTTTGAGGCTGTCGGTGAAAAAGATCCGTGTTCTGGTTGTTGACGATTCTGCCCTGGTGCGCAGCCTGCTCACCGAAATCATCAACAAAGAGAGTGACATGGAGTGCGTTGGGGCGGCCAACGACCCGTTGATAGCACGCGAGATGATCCGCGAACTCAACCCGGATGTGGTGACTTTGGATATTGAGATGCCCAAGATGGACGGCATTGACTTTTTGGGCAGGTTGATGCGCCTGCGCCCGATGCCGGTGGTCATGATTTCAACCCTCACCGAACGCGGGGCGGAGGTGACCATGCGCGCGCTTGAACTCGGCGCTGTGGATTTTGTGGCCAAGCCCAGGATTGGCCTGACCGATGGCATCAGTGAACTTGCCGGCCAGATCGTGGACAAGGTGCGCGTCGCCGCAACCGCGCATGTCCGGCGCCTGAGCCAGACCGGGCCGGCGGACGCGGCCAAGCCGGTGCTGCCGGGCCGAGTCGAACAACCCACTTCACGGGGCATCTCCACCGAAAAACTGATCTGCATTGGCGCGTCCACCGGCGGAACCGAGGCGATCAAGGAAATTCTGGTTCAGATGCCCGCCAACGCACCGGGAATTGTCATCACGCAGCACATGCCGCCCGGCTTTACCACCAGCTTTGCCGCACGTCTGGACGGTTTGTGTCAAATCACGGTGCAAGAGGCCGTTAACGGAGGCCGCATCCTGCCCGGCCACGCCTATATCGCACCCGGAGGAAAGCAGTTTTGGGTGGACAAGAGTGGTGCCAACTATGTGTGCGTTGTTGCCGACGGCGAACCCGTCAACCGCCACAAGCCCTCAGTTGAGGTTCTGTTTAACTCGGCGGCACGCGTAGTTGGGCGCAATGCCTTCGGAATCATGCTCACCGGCATGGGCAATGACGGTGCCAAGGCGATGCGGGAAATGCGCGACGCGGGAAGCTACAACTACGTTCAGGATGAAGCCAGCTGCATCGTGTTTGGGATGCCGCGCGAGGCGATTCTCCATGGGGCGGCAGACGAAGTCCTCCCCCTCACGAGCATCGCCCCGGCCTTGATGGCCCGGCTGGGCGCGCTCTCAGACCGCTTTAGGGTCTGATCGGCAGTCGCTGGAGCGCTTGCTGCGTGGTGCCCGTGGGTGTGTACGGGCACTGCCCCTGTCTTTACGATTGGACAAGCCCCTCTAGTCTTTCTGCGCAACAAGTGCTAAAGTTCCACCCCCGACCTCACTTATTTTTAAGCGATGCGTCGGTGGAAATCTTTTTTGGCCCAGCTTGACCTTCGGTCAAAAAGTGTGTCATAATTCAAGGCTTCGCTGATCGCAGTGAAGCAAAGCTAAGCGGGCTGGAAGGTTTGTTTAGGATCATTAAAAATTTACAGCCGATAAGCGTGGGCGTTTGAAGGCGATTGCCAAGTTCTTCGGAACTAGAGTCTTATGGCTCTACAAACGCTCATGAGAATAGAAGTGAAGTTCACTTCAATTCCGTTTTTATGAGTTGCATGGAAACATGCGAAAAAATTCAAGATCGAACTATAGAGTTTGATCCTGGCTCAGATTGAACGCTGGCGGCATGCCTTACACATGCAAGTCGAACGGCAGCACGGGAGCAATCCTGGTGGCGAGTGGCGAACGGGTGAGTAATATATCG
>CAIPBW010000207.1 GCA_903863395.1 uncultured beta proteobacterium | reverse complement strand
GCGCAATCTGCAGCGCAGCGCCTTGCTGCTTGGAAGACACCAAAGCCAGCGCCTGGCGCACAAGCGTGGTCTTGCCCACCTGGCGCGGCCCCGCTACCGCTTGCAAGAAGCGGCGAGGCTCCTGCAGGCGTGCCGCAAAAGCGGCCAGTGCGGGGCGTTCAATTTCAGAGTTCATGGAATTACTCAATCGTTTGAGTTATTTTACTCAAACGATTGAGCAAGCGATGTTGGCCGGATGGGCTGAAGCGCAGTCAAACCCGCCAGATCGCGGGTAGGCCAAGGATCACAAGCGATGCGGATGCAGTACCCGGAATGCGACTGAACAGACGACCAACTCCTGAATTCATAGCGGTTCACGCACTATCTACGGGCGCAAACGGCATAAATGGCAGTCGACCCAAGGGCTCCGAAACGCGTGGAACGCTGAGGCGGCAACACGCCGCTGGGGACCATACCCGCGCTACTTGCGTAAAACAGAGCGCCCGACAAGTCGATTTGAGCGAAGGTCAAAAAAAGGCGAGAAGGTCATTAACCTCCTCGCCTTTAGTTTAACAATCGCTGCGTTTTAGAAAGTGAAATTCCCACGCAAGTAGTATGTACGGCCAGTGGGGTCGGTGTAGCGTGGGTCGTAACCGGCCTGGAAAGTCTGCGACTGATAAGACAGCGGCGGCTCCTTGTCGAACATATTGCGTACGCCTATTGTCAAAGACAGTGACTTGGTTGGATTCCATGATCCGTACATGTCCCAAGTGGTGTAGCTATCAACATAGTTGTCAGAACCGTCTTCGTCCACATAGCCTGTCTTGTGGTGGACAGCCAATCCTGCGCCATATTCGCCCATACTCCAAGTCACATTGGCGTTATGCTGCCAACGGAAAATCACGCTCCCCCCGGTGGATAGGCCAACATTCTGGTTCCATGGGCCATTAGCGTAGTCTTGGTACTGGTAATCCGCAACAAATGTGCTTTGCAGACCGATGACAAAAGAACCGAAACCAGAGGTACGCAAGCGGTAGCTGCCAGACAAATCGATACCGTTGGTTTTCACGCCGCCAAGGTTTTGGTTACGCTGATCAATGTATCCGCATGTCGTTGGATCGGGGCATTCCTCCGCTGCCGTGGACAGATTGCCAGCAGCATTGCGGTGGAAGTACTTTGTAAACGTTGCGGGGTCGCCAAACATAGTTGTTGCGGAAACAGCTCCAATGGAGTTCTCCACAGATAACCACCAGAAGTCTAGGCCCAAACTTGAATCCTTCACTGGCGCAAAAACAAGGCCCAGAGTTGCATTGCGTGACTTTTCCGCATCCAGACTCTTGTTACCACCATTGAGAGTTTGGAATTGCACTTGGCAATTGGCCGCACGGGGTTTCCCAGGAAGCGGGGTACCGTTCGGGCAATTCACCGGATCATCTAGCTGCGATGTGTTGGTATAGGTTTGTGCCGAATTGAGCTCATACAGCGATGGAGCACGGAAGCCCGTGGAAATCGAACCACGCAACAGCATCTGTTCGGAAGGCTGGAAGCGGAAACCGAGTTTCGGGTTGGTCGTATTGCCGAAGTCGCTGTAACGGTCGTACCGAGCTGCGGCAGTCACGTCTAGTGACTTTGTGATTGGCACGTTCAGCTCCGCATAAGCAGCGCTGACTTGACGAGAACCTTCGACAAAAGTCTCTGGATCAAACCCTGTGCTTGTGGCAACTGCCGTCGCATAGGCAACGTTGGCTACTTGAGAGAATTTCTCATCACGTACCTCGCCCCCTACCGCCAGAGCTGCCGGACGCCCAGCACCCATCCAGTCCCCCAACTCACGGCTCCCACGTGCGTCAAAAGCGTTGACAGTGCCCTTTGCGTTTTGCAGGTTGCCGTCCAGGGCAGCAGACTTGATCAATTCCGCACCGGCCGCACTCTGCGGTCCAAACGGGTTGATTACACCATTCAGTACGCCGGGAGTAATGATTGCACCATTGCTATATCCGGCGAGATCCTGTTGATACTTGTTTTCGTTAAAGGAGTAAGCAGCTTGGTAGTCCCATGCGCCCGCCGTCCCGTCGACCGATGCTACGAAACGTTGTTGGTTGTTAATGCCAATGTCTTGCCGTGAGCCAGTGGCTAAGTCACGCCACTTAACGTGCAAAAATCCCGGCAGTCGGCCTTTAGCAGCAGCACCAGGCTCGGTGTAAAGAGGGTCGAGCGGTATGTTGGGCGTTTGAATTGAGCTTCCAGGGTTGCCTGGATAGAACGGGTTAAGTTGCCCGTTAGGCATAACGCGATTCATGTAAAGGCCGCCATAGGGAACGGGTGCGATGACGCTGTTAATTTGGCTGCGGCTGGCGAAATACTCCAATCCCAACTGCGCGGTGTTACCAAGTTTGACAGTGCCTTTGACAAGCCCCGATGTTCGATCTACTTTGGGCGTGTAGTTGACGAAACTTGAAGTCGTCATGTAGCACCCCGTTCCGCCATCGGGTATCAAGTATGGTGCTGCGGTGCATGCAGGTGCAGTCGGGTTACCGTTTGCATCGCCTTGGTAGTAGTTCGCGGGGAAGGGAGTAGGTGAAAGTCCGCCAGGGTAGCGAGTGTTAAAGGGGCGCTGTGTTCCGCCAACGGGATCCTGCTTTTGTATGTCAAAGACGCCGAACACGTTAAACCCGTCGCTTTCAAGGTTGCCCGCGCCAAAGCCTATATTGAGGCCCTTCGACTCGCCGCCAGGGGTCGACGGGCGATCCACAGAAACTGTCACCGTGCCGCCTGTGAAGTCCTTACGGGTGATGAAGTTAATTACGCCGCCAATCGCATCGGTACCGTACAGCGCAGACGCACCGTCACGGAGTACTTCAACCCTAGCGATTGCAGCAAACGGGATCATGTTCAGATCAGGAGCCGAACTGTCAAGAGCGTTGTTAGCAATGCGTCGACCATTGAGCAAAACCAGTGTTTTGTTGGCACCAATACCGCGCAGATCTGCAAACGACGCACCCCCAGTTCCGGAACCAACCATCTGGCTGGTACTCGTCTGCATTTGAGCAGCGCTTACCAAGCTCATGATCTGCTCTACGTTGGTGATTCCCTCCTTCTTCAAGTCGTCCATCTTAAGAACGGTAACAGGAACGATGGTCTCGGCATCGATTCGCTTGATGGCCGACCCGGTAATCTCAACCCGCTGCAGCGACGCTTCTTGCGCAAACACAGGTTGCACAGCCAACACCGCAGCGCTCGCGCCGCAAGCTAGTAGAACCGAACGCGCGAGCACGCTGCGCCGGAATTGGGGAGCCTTTTGTTTCATGAATTCTCCAAAAAAATCCAAAGGGTCCACGGCATGATTGCCGGGGCAAATCCAAAGCCATTCCAACGACGCCACACCATGAGACGCGATGCCGAAGATTTGGATTGAAACGTCATTCTGACCAGTCAAGCCGTATTCATGAAGCCCCGATGACACGAAAATCGAGGCCGCCTATCAGGCACCATCGCCAGGGCGCCTACCGTAACTCCTTGTTTTCATTGAGCAAACGTTCGTTCATGTGGTGTTGATTGATGATTTCTGACATATTTCTCGCAGGAGAATTAAGGGTTACTACGTAGTTAACCAAGGGTTACTACCTAGCAAATGTCGAAATTGAGAGTTGCCTGTCCGCAACACTTTGGGTCTATTTCGCGGGTAAAGACCCTGTAATAGGGCTGGGAATTGCCTAAGCCATCAGCGCATGAACAACGGATACACAGCGCTATAAGACCGACCCGTTTTTTGTGCACAACCACAAGGGGGCTTCATGCGCGATGCCGCCCCCACTTGGTCATCGCGAGGCCGAAGGCCGTGGCGAGCCATGAATTCATGCCTGCATGGATTGCCGCGCTGCGCTCGCAATGACGGCCAAAGGGCATGGATTGCCGCGCTGCGCACTCACCTCGCGCAACTGCGGCACCTCGTGCGCGCAGCGCCGCAGGTTACGGTGCAAAGGGGCTGCGCCGCCGCTGGCGCTTGGGGTTTGCATAGTCGGCGGCGTTGAAGTTCTGGCGCTGGCCCAGCAACTGTTCGCCGTCGATGCGTTCGGCCAGGCTCGCCAGGTCGGCCGCCGAGACGCCGCACGCGGCAAAGTGCGCGCGCCAGCCGTTCACCACCTGAATCACGCGCAGCACCTGGGCGGCAGCCTGTGCCGGGGTGTAGCCAAACAGCTCGCATTGCGACATGGCGTTGGCAAGTGTGGAGTCGCGCTGGTCCGTGCCGACGATGAACTCCTGGTAGCCCTGGCCCGAATTGGTGGTCAGCACGTCATACGCGGGGGCCAACCGATACTTGCCCTGGCGATGGGGTGCCACCACCAGCAACGTATGGTTCTTCTCATGGTCGTCGGTGTTGTCGATCAGGATATTGAACACCATGCGCCTAAAAAGCTCTTGCATGTCGAGCAGGTTGAGCCCGCCTTCGGCCACGCCTGCGCGGCGCAGCAGTTGCGCCAGGCCGGGGTAGCCCAACTCCGGCTCCAGGGTCGCCACCGCCTGCGCGCGCAGCGCCGTGCCCGCCGATATGCCATGGATGCGCGTGGTGCCGTCGCGGTCGAAGCGGCGCACCGCCAGTGCGTGTTCACCCACCAGCGGCACCACTTGCGTCTGGGCCACCGTGATGCCAGCCAGCCCAGCAAGCGTCATGCTGGCGTGTTCGACAAGCGGCACGTCAATGGGCTCATTGTTAAAAAACTTGATGATCCATTGCTCTGCGCCAATCTCGATCAGTGCCTTGGGCTTGGCGCCGCCAAAGCTGCCGCCCGTGGCCAACAGCTTGCGCTCAATGTCACTCACCGGGTCGCGGGCGCTCACCTTGCGCACGATCTCACTCAGTTGCTGCGCCTGTGCAAGCCGAGGCAATGCGCTCCTGGGCCGGGGCAGGTAGGCCTCGGCCGACGTGGATACGCCCAATGCCCCAAAGCGCTCATCGCCGGCATAAAACAAATATTCCATCAGGGACAAGCGCGCGGGTTTGTCGATGTACTGAATGACGCGTTCGCCCCAGCGGTCGGGGCGGGCATCGTCCACGGCACCAACCGCCATGCCTTTCCAGCGGGGCAACTGTTCTGTGTCCACCAGCGGCAGGTCTTCACTGAGCGCGAACCCCTCGCGCAACCAAGCCGCTCCGTATTGCAGCGACACACCCTTGCCCGCGCCCACCAACCGCAGTTGCCCCACATAGCGCGGCGCTGACGGGTTGGCCAGAAACCACAGGAACAGCTTGTCGTGTCGCATGGGGTGCGCTATTGCTGCTTGGATGCTCTTTTGAGCTTGGCTTGCGTTGTGGCAAGCACCCGGGCCTTGCCCAGGTCTTGGGCCTGGCGCACGTCCAGCTCCAGCGCGCCACGGTCATCCTGGGGCGTTGCCAGGGTCGCCAGGGCTGCGTCGCGGCCCATCAGCCACAGCGCGGTGGCAAGCACACCAAGGCTTACGCTGGGCTCACCTGCCTCCAGGCGCATCAGCGTGGGCACGCTTACGCCCATGCGCGCGGCCCAGGTCTTGAGTGATTCCTTGCGCCGCAGCCGCGCAACGGCCAAATCCGCCCCCAACTGCGCCAGCGCGGCCAGCGTCGAAGGCGGCATGTGGGTAAGTGCTGCAGATGCCTTTGTCATAACATATACTTTATCGAATGAAGGCCATTCGGTCAAGTATATGTAAACAATCCGGCTAACGCCAGCACGCCACCCGCGTCTGCGCACTCACCTCGCGCAGCTCTGGCACCTCAAGCGCGCAGCGCTCGGTGGCTACGGGGCAGCGGGTGCGGAACACGCAGCCCGTGGGCGGGTTCATGGGCGAGGGCAGGTCGCCCTGGAGCAGTTGCACCACCTTGTTGCGCTCCAGTTCGGGGTCGGGGATGGGGATGGCCGACAACAGGGCTTGGGTGTAGGGGTGGCGTGGGTCGGCGTAGAGCGCGGCCTTGTGCGCCAACTCCATGGCGTGGCCCAGGTACATCACCATGATGCGGTGGCTGATGTGGCGCACCACGGCCAGGTCGTGGGCAATAAAGATCAGCGCCAGGCCAAACTCCTGCTGCAACTCCTTGAGCAGGTTGATGATCTGGGCCTGGATGGACACATCCAGCGCCGACACCGGCTCGTCGCAGACGATCAGTTTGGGTTGCATGATCAGCGCGCGCGCAATGCCGATGCGCTGGCACTGGCCGCCCGAAAACTCATGCGGATAGCGGTTGATCTGCTGCTCGGTCAGGCCCACGCGCTGCATGATGGCGCGCACCTTGTCCATCACCGCGTCGGGCGACATTTCCGGGTGGTGCGTGCGCAGCGGCTCGCCGATGATCTGCGCCACCGTCATGCGCGGGTTCAGGCTGGCCAGCGGGTCCTGAAAAATCATTTGCACGTCTTTGCGCACGGCCAGCCACTGGTCGGCGCTTGCCCCCGCCATCTCCTGGCCCATCCAGACAATGCTGCCGGCCGTGGCCGGGTGCAGGTTGAGGATGGCGCGCGCCAGCGTGGACTTGCCGCAGCCCGACTCGCCCACCACACCCAGGGTTTCACCCGCGTACAGGTCAAACGAGATGCCGTCCACCGCCTTGAGCGCACGTGGGGGCGTCCAGGGCCAGCCCTTGGCGTCCTTGATCTGGAAGTGCATCTTCAAGTCGCGCACCGACAGAATGGGTTGGCGCCCGGTGCTCATGTGCTCTCCCGCGCGTTGTGCATGGCCTGCACCACGGGCACGCCCTTGTGGCAGGCGCGCAGGGTGGCCGT
This sequence comes from uncultured beta proteobacterium, assembly GCA_903863395.1. GTDB lineage: Bacteria > Pseudomonadota > Gammaproteobacteria > Burkholderiales > Burkholderiaceae_C > Allorhodoferax. The sequence continues at coordinate 162 of CAIPBW010000207.1, read as the reverse complement.
CTCGCCCTCAACGCTTTGCAGTAGGGGCATCACATCGCGGCAATGCACGTCGGCCAGGGCGCAGCGCTCGCTAAACGGGCAGCCCTTGGGCAGGCGCGCCATGTTGGGCGGCGCACCGGGAATGGCCAGCAAGTGCTCGGCGTCGCGGTCCATGCGCGGTAT
>CAIPBW010000206.1 GCA_903863395.1 uncultured beta proteobacterium | reverse complement strand
GGCGCGCAAGTTCCCGGCGCTGGTGTTTGTGACCGCCTACGACCAGTACGCACTGGAGGCGTTTGAGGCCCAGGCGGTGGACTACCTGCTAAAGCCGGTACAAACCCCGCGTCTGGAAAAGACCGTGGCAAAGCTTCAGTCAGCGCTGGCTGCACCCGCAGGCAACGGGGGCGACTTTGACGCCACGCTGGCACAGTTGCGTGGCCTGCTCGAGCGCAATGCACTCTCGGCGCCAGCGCCGCAAAGGGACACATCGCCGCTCAAGGTGCTGCAGGTCAGCGTGGGCAACGCCATCCACATGGTGCAGCTCACCGAGGTGGTGTACCTGGAAGCCGCCGACAAATACGTGCGCGTGCTCACCGCCGAGCGCGAATACCTGATCCGCACGCCGCTCAAGGAATTGCTGCCCCGGCTCGACCCCGATCAGTTCTGGCAGATCCACCGTGGCACCGTGGTGCAGGCGACGCAGATTGCCAAGGTGCTGCGCGATGAGTCTGGCAAGATGCACCTGAGCCTGCGCAGCCGCGCCGAGAAACTTGCGATAAGCCGCCTATATGCCCACCTTTTCAAGTCTTTGTGACGCCATGATTGGTGCGATAAACACGGCTGAACCGCACTATTGCACGACCCACGCCACGAAAAGACCGCCCTTTAGCGATTGACCATGACCATCCGTTACACCTCCGTTGCCAACTACATGCCCGAAAACAAGATGCGGCTGTATCCCACCAAGGTGATCAACATCATTGGCGGGCCAGGCAGTGACAAGTCGCTCTATTCGTCAGCCATCGTGCTGTACCTGGCGCTGCGCCAGAAGACGGTGGAAATCATCCCCGACTACGCCAAGACCCTGGTCTGGCAACAGAATTTTGAAGTCCTCAAAAACCAGTACTTCATCGCCCAGCGCCAGTACGAAATGATTAACTTGCTCGACGGCCAGGTGCAGTTTCTGATTACCGAATGCTCGCTGCCGCAAGTGCTCTACTACAACGAGCACTACGACGACAACATCTGCGACGTGGCCAAGACGCGCTCGCAGATCCTGGAGTGGTACAAGCAGCACAACAACGTCAACATCCTGGTCGAGCGTGGCAGCAAGAAATACATCCGCACCGGACGCTTCCAGGACGAAGAGCAGGCCCGCCACATCGACCACGGCCTGCGCGGCATCCTGATCCGCGAAGGCATGCCCTTCACCAAACTCGCCCCCGACATCGAAGCCATCAACGCCTTCGCCGAGAGCCTGCTCGAAATCGACGCCTGACAGGGCACTTCCAGAAAGCTTCGAGCGGGCCCACGAAGCGAACAAGCCCGGTAGCAGAGATGGGGGCAGGGGTCCGCGCCGATATTCTTGGCGTTTGACAGGTGAGGCGCGGGCCCCTGCCCCCATCTCTGCGGGGATCACGGAAAAAGTCATTCGCCCCAGAGTCGCCTCAGAGCCGTGTTGCCCCAGAGCCGCCACAGCAAACACGATGGTCAGTCTAAAATCGGCTGCATGAGCGCACCTACCCCCGAAGCCGTCAAGACCAGCAACTTCCTGCGCCAGATCATCGAAAGCGATCTGGAAAAAGGCACCTACGCACAACGCCGCTGGGCCGGCGGCCCCGGCGACGCCGCCCACCATGCCGCAGGCCAGGCCGATCCGGCCAAAATCCGCACCCGTTTTCCGCCCGAACCCAACGGCTACCTGCACGTGGGCCACGCCAAGAGTATCTGCCTGAACTTTGGCCTGGCGCGCGACTATGGCGGTGTGTGCCACCTGCGCTTTGACGACACCAACCCCGAGAAGGAAGACACCGAATACGTCGAGAGCATCATCGACGCGGTGCGCTGGCTCGGCTTTGACTGGGCCCAGATCGGCCAGAGCCCCGGCAGCGCCCCCGCCTACCAGGCCAGCGACTACTTCGACTTCATGTACCGCGCAGCCGAGTACCTGATTGAAGCCGGTCACGCGTATGTGGACGAGCAGACCGCAGAGCAGATGCGCATCCACCGTGGCGACTTCGGCAAGCCCGGCGTGGACAGCCCGTACCGCAACCGCACCCCGGCCGAGAACCTGGCACGCTTTCGCGAAATGCGCGACGGCGCGCACGAAGACGGCTCCATGGTGCTGCGCGCCAAGATCGACATGGCCAGCCCCAACATCAACATGCGCGACCCGGCCATCTACCGCATCCGCCGCGCCACCCACCACAACACCGGCGACACCTGGTGCATCTACCCGATGTACACCTACGCGCACCCGATTGAGGACGCGCTGGAGCAAATCACGCACAGCATCTGCACGCTTGAGTTTGAAGACCAGCGCCCGTTTTACGACTGGCTGATGGATCGCCTGATCGAAGGCGGGCTGCTTTCGAGCCCGCCCCCGCGCCAGTACGAATTTGCGCGGCTGAACCTCACCTACGTCATCACCAGCAAACGCAAACTGGCGCAACTGGTCAACGAAAAGAAAGTCAGCGGCTGGGACGACCCGCGCATGCCCACCATCGTCGGCCTGCGTCGGCGCGGCTACACACCCGAGAGCCTGCAGCTCTTTGCCGAGCGCATCGGCGTGACCAAGAGCGATAGCTGGATCGACTACGGCACGCTCGAAGGCTGTCTGCGCGAAGACCTTGAAGGCAAGGCGTACCGCGGCATGGCCGTGCTCAACCCGGTCAAGCTCGTTCTTACCAACTGGGACGAAGTAATGGGCGCGGGCCACCTCGAACCCTGCACCCAACCAGCCCTGCCGCATCTGGCCGAGGGCCAGGAAGCGCCCCCGGCGCGCCACTTCAGCATCGGCAAGGAAGTGTGGATCGAGCGTGAAGACTATGAAGAGGTGCCGCCCAAAGGCTACAAGCGCCTGTTCCCCGGCAACAAGGTTCGCCTCAAGGGCGGCTACGTGATTGAGTGCACCGGTGCCACGCGCGACGCCAGTGGCCAGATCACCGAAGTGCTGGCCACCGTGGTGCCCGACACCAAGAGCGGAACCCCGGGCAGCGATCTGGTCAAGGTCAAGGCTGCCATCACCTGGGTGGGCGTAGCCAACGGCGTGCACGCCGAAGTGCGCATGTACGACCGATTGTTTCTCGACGCCCAGCCCGACGCCGGTGGCAAGGACTATCTGGAAAGCCTCAACCCCAACAGCCTGAAGGTGATCTCCGCCATCGTCGAACCGTCACTGGCCCAGGCCCAGCCCGACCAGAAGTTCCAGTTCGAGCGCCACGGCTACTTCGTCGCCGACCGCTACGACCACACCCCCGGCAGCAGGCCGGTGTTCAACCTGGCGGTGGGGTTGCGGGATAGTTGGG
>CAIPBW010000205.1 GCA_903863395.1 uncultured beta proteobacterium | reverse complement strand
TCCTCGGCCCTGGCCTACACCGTGCAGTCGCAACCCTCGATGGACGGCAATACCGTCGATCTGGACCGCGAGCGCGCCAACTTTGTCGACAACTCGGTGCGCTACGAAGCCACGCTTCGCTTTATTAACGGCCAATCCAAGACGATCTTGAGCGCTATTCAAGGCCAGTAAAGAAATAAGGGAGCAACACCATGTCCATGTTTTCCATCTTCAACGTCTCCGGCAGCGCCGTCAGCGCCCAGTCGCAACGGCTCAACGTGGTCGCCAGCAACCTGGCCAACGCCGACGCCGTGGCCGGCCCCGACGGCAAGGGCTACAAGGCGCGCCAGGTGGTGTTTGAGACCGTTGCCATGGGTTCGGAAGCCTCGGCCGGTGTGCGCATCAACGGCATCAAGGAAAGCGAAGAGCCACTGCACCGCGTGCACAACCCCAACCATGCTTCGGCCGACGCAGAAGGCTATGTGACCCAGTCCAACGTCAACCCGGTCGAAGAAATGGTGAACATGATTTCGGCCTCGCGCTCGTACCAGAACAACGTCGAGGTGATGAACACCGCCAAGACGCTGCTGCTCAAAACCCTGCAAATGGGTCAATAGACCTGAAGGAACCCCACCATGACTACCAGCGTAACCGCCACCAGCCCCATCACCACCAGCAGCACCAGCACATCGAAGACCGCGCTGAGCGACGCCAATGTCTCGCAGGACCGGTTTCTCAAGCTGCTGGTCGCGCAGCTCAACAACCAGGATCCGATGAATCCGATGGACAACGCGCAAATGACCAGCCAGATGGCGCAGATCAACACCGTCTCGGGCATTCAGCAGGTCAACGAAACGCTCAAGACCATCGGCAGCCAGTTCACCGCGATGCAGTTGCTCCAGGGCACCGGCATGATCGGACACGACGTGCTGCTGCAAAGCAATACCCTGTCAGTCAGCGCAGGCAAGGCCGCAGGCGCGATTGACCTTGCGGGCAACGCAGACAAGGTCACGGTACAAGTACTCTCGCCCGCAGGCCAGGTGATTGACACCCTGGACCTGGGCGCCATGACCGCCGGACGCCACTCGTTCGAGTGGGACGCATCGAGCTACCAGGGTAGCGGCAGCCCCACCTTCAAGGTCAGCGCCAGCAGCGGTGCCAACGCAGTTTCCACCACCTCACTGGCACGCGACGCCATCGTCTCGGTGGGCAGCGACGGCACGGCCATGACGCTGCAACTGCGCGGCCGCGACGCCGTGGCTTACGACGCGGTCAAAGCCATTTTGTAACCCCTTTCATCACCACCCATTCACCTAGTAACAGAGGAACTACCATGAGCTTTCAAACAGGACTCTCCGGCTTGAGCGCTTCCAGCAAAAGCCTGGACGTAATCGGCAACAACATCGCCAACGCCAACACCGTGGGCATGAAGGCATCGCGCGCCGAATTTGCCGACATCGTCTCCTCATCGCTGGGTGCCTCGGGTGCTGGTGGTGCCGGCATCGGCGTGTCGATGGCCAACATCTCGCAGTCGTTCACGCAGGGCAACATCAGCATCACCGGCAACAACATGGACGTGGCCATCAATGGCAGCGGCTTTTTCCAGGTGACCCGCCCCGACGGCTCGGGGGCGTTCACACGCGACGGCCAGTTCAAGATCGACAAGAGCGGCAACATCGTCACCAACACCGGTGCCAACGTGATGGGTTACCCCACCGATTCAGCCGGCACACCCACCAGCGTCACGCCCCAGGCCATGACGGTACCCACCGGTGCCAGCATCGCCGCCAACGCAACCAGCGCAATCACTGCCGAGCTCAACCTCGACGCGCGTGCCGCCGTGGCCACGCCCACGACCTCGCCCACGCAATACGGCACATCGCTGACCACCTACGACACCCAGGGTGTTCCGATCACCGTGAACCTCTACTTTGTCAAGAGCGCGGTTGACACCTGGGACGTGTACGACAAGTCCGCCACGGCGCAAACTGCCATCACCTCGGGTACGCCGGGTGGACTGTTTCAGATGAAGTTCAATCCCGATGGCTCCCTGCTCTCGCCCGCAACCGCGCAGGCCATGTCAATCACCTCGCCCAACCCCAACGTGGGAACGGCCGGCGTATTTAGCGCCAACATCGACGTTTCCAAAGCCACCCAGTTCGGCTCGGGCTTCAATGTTTCCAACCTGACGCAAGACGGCTACACCGCAGGCGATCTGATCGGTGTGAACATCGAAACCTCGGGCAACATCACCACGCGCTATTCCAATGGCCAGACCATGACCAGTGGCCGTATTGCGCTGGCCGACTTCCGCAACACCCAGGGCCTGGCCCCCACGGGCGGCGGCGAATACCTGGAGACCTTTGCCTCTGGCCAACCGATCCAGGGCTCACCCGGCATGGGCAAGTTTGGCGAACTGCGCTCGGGCGCGCTGGAAGACTCCAACGTCGACCTGACCGCCGAGTTGGTCAACATGATGACCGCGCAGCGCGGCTACCAAGCCAACGCCCAGACCATCAAGACGCAGGACCAGATTCTCTCGACCCTGGTCAACCTGCGCTAACCCACCCAAACCAGGAATAGACCGCCATGGACCGCCTTATCTACACCGCGATGTCAGGGTCAAACGCCGCTGCCGCACGCCAGGCGGTTCTGGCCAACAACCTGGCCAATGTTTCGACCACCGGCTTTCGCGCCGAACTCTCCACCTACCGCGCGGTGCCGCTGCAGGGCGAAGGCGCAAGCACGCGGGTGTTTGCGATGGAAGCCACCTCGGGCTACCTCGACACCCCGGGCTCGCCCCAGCGCACCGACCGCAACCTGGACGTGATGGCCTCTGGCAACGCGTGGTTTGGCGTGCAGGCGCTCGACGGCACCGAGGCCTATACCCGCAACGGCCACTTTGAAGTCTCGACCGAAGGCACCTTGCTCGGCGTGCACGGCCTGCCGGTACTCTCAAGCGACGGCTCGCCGATTACGGTGCCCGCTGGTGCCGACCTGACGATTTCGCCCGATGGCGCCATCAGCGCCAAGATCGGCAAGCAGCCGGCAAACACCATTGGCAAGTTAAAAATGGTCACGCCCACCGCCGAAGACCAGATCCAGCGCGGCCCCGACGGCCTGTTTCGCGCCGGCTCGGGCGAACCGCTGAACCAGGACGACAGCGCCAAGCTCAAGCCCGGCGTGCTCGAAGGCTCCAACGTCAACCCGATTGAAACCATGGTTGGCATGATCCAGACCGCGCGCCAATTCGAGGGCACCATGCGCTTGCTGCAATCGACCGAATCCAACGACCGCTCGGCGGCCCAACTGCTGAGTGTGCAGGGCTAAGCCCGCGCCCCAGCCCCTACCACCTAACCGGACACTGCCATGATCAACTCCCTGTGGATATCCAAAACCGGCATGGAAGCCCAGCAAACCCAGCTGGACATCATTTCCAACAACCTGGCCAACGTATCGACCAACGGTTTCAAGAAGTCGCACGCCGTGTTCGAAGACCTGATGTACCAAAACCTGCGCCAGGTCGGTTCGAGTTCGTCGGAGCAATCGACCCTGCCCACCGGCTTGCAGGTCGGCTTGGGGGTACGCACCGTGGCCACCAGCCGCAGCTTTGCCCAGGGCAACCTGCAGCAGACCAGCAACAACATGGACGTTGCCATCCAGGGCAATGGCTTTTTCCAGCTCACCATGCCCGATGGCAGCACCGGCTACACGCGTGACGGGTCGTTCCAGCTCGACAGCCAGGGCCGCATGGTCAACGCTGCCGGACTCCCTCTCTCGGGCGGCATCACGGTACCCGCCAACGCCACGGCAGTCACCATTTCGGCCGACGGCACGGTCAGCGCATCAATTCCGGGCACGGTCGCGCCGCAGCCCATCGGCACCATTGCACTGGCCAACTTCGTCAACCCGGCCGGTCTGGAGCCCAAGGGCCAGAACATCTATACCGAGAGCGCCTCCTCAGGCCAACCCAGCGTAGGCACCGCCGGCGCCAACGGCATGGGTTCGCTGATGCAGGGATTTGTCGAAACCTCCAATGTCAACGTGGTGCAGGAACTCGTCACCATGATCCAGACCCAGCGCGCCTACGAAATGAATTCCAAGGCGATCCAGACTTCCGACCAGATGCTGCAAAAGCTCGGCCAACTCTAAGGCACACCATGCAAGCCCTCGCCGCGCCCCTGCGCCACCTCCTTCTGTCGCGCAGCATTCTGCCCGCGCTGGTTGTCAGCGTGCTGTGCAGCGCCTGCGAGTCGCTGCCGCAAAAGGTGTCGGTCGATTTTGCCGAGCCGCGCGCGCCTGCCGCCATTCCTGCGGTTGCCCCGCCGCCGCGCACCAACAACGGCAGCCTGTTCCACTCTGCCAGCTACCGTCCGGCGTTTGAAGACCAGCGCGCGCGCCTGGTGGGCGACACGGTGACGGTGATGATCATCGAAAACGTGACCGCCAGCCAGAAGTCCACCTCCACCATCGACCGCAACTCGTCGATCGACGCCAAGGTCACGGCGCTGCCGCTGCAGCCTGCGGCCGATCTGGCCAAGCTCGGCGTGGGTGCTACCACCAGCAACACCTTCTCCGGCAAGGGCGGCACCGAGAGCGCCAACACCTTCTCCGGCTCGATTACGGCCACCGTGATCGAAGTCCTGCCCAACGGCCACCTGGTCATTGCCGGCGAAAAGCAGATCGGCGTCAACCAGAACGTGGACGTGCTGCGCTTCTCGGGCACGGTCGACCCGCGCCTGGTACAGCCCGGCAGCATCATCAGCTCGACCCAGGTCGCCAATGTGCGCGTGGAATCGCGTGGTCGCGGCGCGCAGGGCGAAGCGCAGACAGTTGGCTGGCTTTCCCGCTTCTTTTTGAGCTTTATGCCTTTCTAAAGCTGGCCAGAATAGTGCCGAGGGGTAACAGGTCCAACCGGACCGACCCGATCATCGACTCAGCACATGAACACCTTCATCCAACTCGCAAAATGCACCAGCGTGCGACTGGTGGGACCGCTTTTTCTGGCGCTGGGCCTGGCATTGGCCGGGTCGGCACAGGCCGGGCGCATCAAGGAAGTGGCCTCCATTGAGGGCGTGCGCAGCAACCAGTTGACCGGCTTTGGCCTGGTGGTGGGCCTTGACGGCACCGGCGACCAGACCACGCAGATGCCCTACACCAGCCAGGGCCTGAGCAACTACCTGCAGCAGCTCGGCCTGACGCTCTCACCCGCATCGCTGGGCCAGCTCCAGATGAAGAACGTGGCGGCGGTGCTGATCACCACCCAGCTGCCCGCATTTGCCCGCCCCGGCCAACTGCTGGATGTGAACGTCTCGTCGCTGGGCAACGCCAAGTCGCTCAAAGGCGGCACGCTGATTTCCGCCCCGCTGCGCGGTGCCGACGGCGAGGTCTATGCCCTGGCCCAGGGCAACCTGATCGTTGCCGGTGCCGGTGCTGCCGCTGGCGGCAGCAAGGTGCAGATCAACCACCTGAGCGTCGGGCGCATTCCCGATGGTGCCCAGGTCGAGCGCGTGGTGCCCACCACCTTGCAAGAAGGCCCCAACGTCAACCTGAGCTTGAACGCCTCGGACTTCCAGACCGCGCGCAAGGTGGCCGAGTCAATCAACCGCCAGTTTGGCGAAGGCGTGGCCCAGGCG
>CAIPBW010000204.1 GCA_903863395.1 uncultured beta proteobacterium | reverse complement strand
CACAGCGGCGCAGCCGTATTTCCACCAGCCGTCGGTGGAACCCATCTCGACCGCCACACGCGGCACGCCTGCGGGCAGCACCGCCGCCTTGTACGCGGCCGACTGATGGTCAAACGTGGTGTTGCTGGGCATGGAGACCACACGCACGGCAATCTTGCGCGCGGCCAGAACTTCTTGCGCTTTGAGTGCGAGCTGCACTTCGGAGCCGGTGGCGATGATCACCGCCTGGGGCTTCTTCTTCAAGCCCACTTCGCTGGGCTCGGCCAGCACGTAGGCACCCTTGCTGATGGCGTCCAGGCCGCAGGCGTCGGGTGCCAATGCCGACTCGGCCTTGGGCGCGTAACTGATGTTCTGGCGCGACAGCAGCAGCGCCGTGGGCTTGGCCCGGTTTTGCAGTGCCACGGTCCAGGCCACGGCGGTCTCGGCGGTATCGGCCGGACGCCACACGTCCAGGTTGGGAATCAGGCGCAGGCTGGCGGCGTGCTCCACGCTTTGGTGGGTGGGGCCGTCTTCGCCCAGGCCGATGCTGTCGTGCGTAAACACATGGATCACGCGCTGCTTCATGAGCGCTGCCATGCGGATGGCGTTGCGGCTGTAGTCGCTGAATGTGAGGAAGGTGCCGCCGTAGGGGATGAAGCCGCCATGCAGCGCCACGCCGTTCATGATGGCGGCCATGCCGAACTCGCGCACGCCGTAGTTGATATGGCGCCCGGCCACACCTTCTGCCGTTTTGACCACAGCGCCCTGGGCGTCAAAGCGCAGATTGGGTGTGCTCTTGGTATTGGTGAGGTTGGAGCCGGTCAGGTCGGCCGAGCCGCCGAGCAACTCGGGCAGCGCCGCGGTGAACGATTCGAGCGCGAGCTGCGACGCCTTGCGCGAAGCCACGGTCTCGGCCTTGGTGTGGGCGGCAATCACCGTGTCCACGGCGGTTTGCACAAAGTTCTTGGGCAGGTCGCCCTTCATGCGGCGCAGCAGTTCCTTGGCAAGTGCCGGGTGGGCTGCCCTGTAGGCGGCAAAGCGGGTGTTCCACTCTGCCTCAGCGGCCTTGCCGCTGGCCTTGGCATCCCAATCGGAATACACCTCTTTGGGCACCACGAATGGCGGGTAACTCCAGCCGATGGCATCGCGCGTGAGCTTGATTTCTTCGGCACCCAGCGGCTCGCCGTGGGCCTTGGCGGTGTTGGCGCGGTTGGGGCTGCCCTTGCCGATGTGGGTCTTGCAGATGATCAGCGTGGGGCGGTCGCCGCCCTTCTTGGCCTGCGCAATCGCGCCCGACACCACTGCGGCGTCGTGGCCATCCACCGGGCCGACCACGTTCCAGCCGTAGGCGACAAAGCGCTGCGCGGTGTTGTCGATGAACCAGGGTGCTACTGCGCCGTCAATCGAGATGCCGTTGTCGTCGTACAGGGCAATCAGCTTGCCCAGACGCCAGGCACCGGCCAGCGCGGCCGCTTCATGGCTGATGCCTTCCATCATGCAACCGTCGCCCAGGAACACATAGGTGTGGTGGTCCACCACGGTGTGGCCTTCGCGGTTGAATTCATTGGCCAGCAGCTTTTCGGCCAAGGCCATGCCAACGGCGTTGGTGATGCCCTGGCCCAGCGGGCCGGTGGTGGTTTCCACGCCCGGGGTGACGCCCACTTCGGGGTGGCCAGCGGTCTTGCTGTGGAGTTGGCGGAAGTTCTTGAGCTCGCCCATGGGCAGCTTGTAACCGGTGAGGTGCAGCAGCGCGTAAATCAGCATCGAGCCGTGGCCGTTGGAGAGCACAAAGCGGTCGCGGTTGAGCCAGTGCGGGTTGGCCGGGTTGTGGCTCAGGTGCTCGCCCCACAGGGCCACCGCCATATCGGCCATGCCCATGGGCGCGCCCGGATGCCCGGAGTTGGCTTGTTGCACAGCGTCCATTGACAGCGCGCGAATGGCACTGGCCATGAGTTCGGATTTGGAAAGGGGTGCCATGGTGGGGGTTTCAGAAAGGGTTGGAGACGGGGCGAAGGCGCTATTTTACCGGCGTGCGCTGGCGCGGCTTTGCACAGTTAAGACATGAACGGACAAACTGCGCCACATTCGGTGTAAATGGGTGTCAATTTGGAAGCGAGCCCTCCCACTGCTTCCCGATCGGGAAATATCTCTTGCACGTAGGCCTGTCGTGGCTGATAATTTCCCGAACGGGAAATTGAGCAAACCATGGCTTCTATTCGATCACCTCAACAACTAGGTCGCGCACTTCGTGCCGCTCGCAAGCAGCTCGGGCTGACACAGCCCCAGTTGGCCCTCGCGGCAGGGGTTGGTGTGCGCTTCATCGTAGACCTTGAGGCAGGCAAACCCACCTTGCGACTGGAGAACGTGCTGCGGGTCATTGATGCACTGGGTGGTGAGATCCAGTTAAGCGGCTTGCCACCTGCCGTGGCCGACGATCAACCCGAAGGTGGTGCCCATGGCGCATGAGCTGGAAGTCTGGCTTTTCGCCGATCGTGTGGGCACGCTGACGCTGGTCGATGGGCGACTGAACTTTTGCTACGCCGCTGACTGGTTGTCGCAACAAGACGCTGTTGCATTGTCGGCCTCACTGCCGGTGCAAGCAGCGCCGTTCGACGATCGAAAAACGCGCCCCTTCTTCGCCGGTCTGCTGCCTGAAGGACAGATGCGCCGCCTGATTGCGCAGCAGTTCCAGGTTTCTGGCCAGAACGACTTTGCACTGCTGGACCACATCGGCGGTGAATGCGCCGGGGCCGTGACGTTCCTTGCGCCGGGGCAGGCGCTGCCTGTGCCAACCCGCCACGATGACGTTCAATGGCTGAGCGACGAAGAAGTCGTTGCCGTTCTGGATGAATTGCCACGTCGCCCCATGCTGGCAGGCAAAGATGGCCTGCGGCTTTCGTTGGCGGGAGCCCAGGACAAACTACCGGTGGTATTCGATGGGGCACGCATTGGGCTGCCCCGGGGCGGCACGCCAAGCTCCCACATCTTGAAGCCCGCCATGCACGCCGTTGAAGACAGCGTGCTCAACGAAGGATTTTGCATGGCACTGGCCGAGGCCATGCAACTCAAACCGGCAAGGTCAAAGGTTCACACCGTCCTGGGTCGCCCATTCCTGCTGGTTGAGCGCTACGACCGGTTAATTGATGCCCAAGGCCACCGGCAGCGCCTGCATCAGGAGGATTTCTGCCAGGCGCTTGGCGTGGTGCCAGAGATGAAATACCAAAATGAAGGCGGCCCGGATCTGGCCCAATGCTTTGATCTGGTGCGCAGTGCGACGCGCCCCAGTGCGCCGCAAGTCCTGCGTCTGTTCGATTGCGTCATCTTCAATGCACTCATCGGCAATCATGATGCACACGCCAAAAATTTCTCACTGCTGTATTCAGACAAGACCCCCGTGCTGGCACCCTTCTACGACACACTCTCGACAGCGGTGTATCCGGCACTGACACCGAAGATGGCGATGAAGATCGGCAGCAAATACAAGTTCAGCGAAGTTCAGGCACGGCACTGGGACCAGTTTGCCGACAGCGTAGGGTTTACCAAGGCGCAGGCCAAACGGCGCATTCTGGAGTTGGCAAAGTTACTGCCAGCGACTGCGCGCAAGCTTCAATCAGACCTTGGACAAGGCTTTGCCGACAATGCCCTGGTTGAACAAATCAATGCCTTGATTGAACAACGCTGCGCCCTGACGATTCGGCGGCTTACCGCTTGGCGCTAGTTCATCTTCATGGCCGCAGGCGCAGTCTGCGCGGCATTAGCGGGCAAGGGCGCGTAGCAAAAACCGGCGGCGGCCGCTGCAGCCAGCTCGCGCTGGGAGACGGCAGCGCTGTAGCAGCGCAGCGATGCGTTGTGGTAGCGCGCGCCAGAGGGCAGCACGTAGTGGTACACGCCTTGGGGAAACTCCGGCGTGGGGCTGGTGATGCCGTTGCAGGCGTCGAGCCGCTCGGGCGGCACCGCTTGGCCCTCCAGGTCCCGGTCGCCATAGATCGGAAAGCCGTCCAGCGCCACGCCAATCAGATGCGAAGGCCCCCCGCTTTGGTCAGCCAGGGCGATAACGCAGGGCGAAAGCCCGTGGTAGTGGTAGCTGTTGCCCGCGTTGGCCGGGGTGGGGTGCCCGTTGCAGCGGTCGATCAGGTGGGCGCGCACGCGCTGGCCGTTGCGGCGCGTAAACACATGCGCGACGTTGTCGCCCTGCGTGGTGGCACGATGCCCGGAGATTTCGGCGGCTGCAAACAACACCGCGCCAGAAATCAGGACACCGATGGCCCCGGCATTGGTGGCCGTGGTGGTGGGCGCTTTGGATGGGCAGATGTTGAAGTGCATGGGTGATTGCGCCCCGTCGCCGCTGTAGCGCGCCAGCACCAGCGGCATGCCGCTTTGCGCGCTGCTTGCCACCACCTGGCCTGCCGACTGGTTGGCCCGTTGGGGGGTGAGGTAGAAGTCATCGACCGCGTGGCTGGGGCGCGCCTGCGGCCAAAGCGTCATGCTGCATTCGCTCGCAAAGGTGACCGACATGCCCGCAGCCCAGCGCGCCATGCGGTAGCCCGACGCCAGCGACGCGCTGGCGTCGGGCTGGGGCGTCACCTGCACGGCGCTGGAGGCCGCGCCGGTGCCTGCGGAGTTGCTGGCACGAAGCACGCAGGCATAGGGCAGGCCATTGGTCAGGCCCAGCACCTGCACCGGGCTCGCAGCGGCGCTGGCGGTGCGAGTTTCTCCCGCTGCGCTGCAGCTAGCCACGTAGGCGGCAATGGCCGACTGGCCCGCAGACATTGGCGGCGCAAACGAAATGCTGGCACTGGCATTGCCCGGCGTTGCAGCCACCGCGCTGGGCGCGCCCGGGAGCCCGGCCCCATTGCCGCACGCAGCAAGCGCCAGCGCCAGCCAGGCCGGGAGTAGGCAACCGGTAGCGGCGCGCATGCCGCTGTCCTATTGCACGACGAACTGCCCCATCAGCCCGCCGTCCTCGTGGTTGACCATGTGGCAGTGGTACATGAAGGGGTGGCTGCTGTCAGCGGTTTCGTCGAAGCGGGCGACAAAGGTTACGGATTCGTTGATGGGCACATAGAACGTGTCCTTCCAGCCCTGCTCATACACCTTGACTGCGCTGGCGCTTGCGTTGCGCGCCACCATCTTGCATTGCACGCCGTGGATGTGGAACGAGTGGCCAAAGATGTTGCCGCCGCTGATGGTCCACGACTCGGTTGCGCCCTGGCTCACATTCTGGTTGATGGTGGTCATGCTAAAGGCCACGTTGTTGAAGGTAAACGGCACGCCCGGCCCAGGTGCCGTAATCGCCAGGCTGCGCGACTGGCTGGCCTGCGCAGAAGCGGGGTAGGCGTTGCTCACCAGCGTGGCGGGGATGGATGTCACCGCGTTGGCGGCGGCGGCACCCACGTTGATGCGCAGCACGTTGAAGGTCTTGTAGTTCAACAGGCTGCCAAACTCGCCGGCCGTTGCGTTCTCCAGCCCGGCGTAGCCAAAGCTCAGCCCCGCATCCGACCCGTTGTAGGACTTGAGGTCAAGCGCCGTGCCAACGGCGTCGCCCGAGAGATTGACCAGCACTTCGTAGCGCTCGCCCGGTGCCATGATCAGCCGTGTTACCGCCACGGGCGCGTCGAGCAGGCCGCCGTCGTTGCCAATGACGTAGAAGGCGCGCCCATCGGCAAACCCCAGGTTGTAGTTGCGCTCCACCTCGCCATTGAGGATGCGCAGGCGCACCACTTGCCGTGGCAGCGTT
>CAIPBW010000203.1 GCA_903863395.1 uncultured beta proteobacterium | reverse complement strand
GCGCCGGTGCAGCACATCGGTGCCATCAACCTGAGTGACCTCAAGGAAATTGACGCGCAGAAGGAAAAAATCCAGCGCAACACCGAGCAGTTTGTGCACGGCCTGCCGGCCAACAACGTGCTGCTCACTGGCGCACGCGGCACCGGCAAGTCGTCGCTGATCCGCGCCTGCCTGCACGCCTACGCAGCGCAGGGCCTGCGCCTGATCGAAGTGGATAAGTCCGAGCTGGTGGACTTGCCCGACATCGTCGATCTGGTGGCGCAGCGGAGCGAAAAGTTTGTGGTGTTCTGCGACGACCTCAGCTTTGACGAGGGCGAGCCAGGCTACAAGGCGCTCAAGTCGGTGCTCGATGGCTCGGTGGCGGCTGCCTCGTCCAATGTGCTGGTGTATGCCACCAGCAACCGCCGCCATCTGCTGCCCGAGTACATGGCCGACAACCTCAGCTACAACCACACCAACGACGGTGAGGTCCATCCTGGCGAAGTGATCGAAGAAAAAATTTCGCTCTCCGAGCGCTTTGGCCTGTGGGTGAGTTTTTATCCGTTCACCCAGGACGAATACCTGCAGATCGTGGCGCAATGGCTCACGGCGCTGGGCATTGCTGATGCAGCCCAGATTGACGCTGCGCGCCCCTTGGCACTGATCTGGGCGCTCGAGCGCGGCTCGCGCAGCGGGCGTGTGGCCTGGCAGTTTGCGCGCGACTTTGCCGGTCGCCGTGGCGCGGCGATCTAAACGCCATGGTGCTGGTTGCCGACCCGCAGACGGCGCGCAGCGCTGGCGCTGAGCGCAACATCGTGGAAGTGGCGGTAGGCGTGCTGATTGCTGCCGATGGCAGCTTCCTGCTGACCTCGCGCCCACCGGGCAAGGTCTACGCCAACTACTGGGAGTTTCCTGGCGGCAAGCTCGAAGCCGGTGAGTCGGTGCAGCAGGCGCTCAAACGCGAACTGCACGAGGAACTGGGGATTGACATTGACGCGGCCACGCCCTGGAAGGTCGAGATGGTGGACTACCCGCACGCATTGGTGCGGCTGCACTTTTGCAAGGTGCATTCCTGGTCGGGCGCGCTGCAGATGCGCGAGGCGCAGTCGTTCGCGTGGCAGCAACTGCCCGTCACCGTGGCACCCGTGTTGCCCGGAACCATCCCGGTGCTGCAGTGGCTCGCGGCCGAACGCGGCTACAGCGGTGTAACCCACCGAGCCTGTTGATCCGTCCCATATGGAAGGCACTTGCCACTCTAAGTGCCGTGGAGGAATACCAACCGACATGGACTGCCGCGTCGCTTCGCTCCTCGCAGTGACGGCCCTTGGTCATCGCGAGGCTGACTCACTTCGTCATTGCGAGACTGACTCACTTCGTCATCGCGAGGCCGACAGGCCGTGGCGATCCATGGCTTATGGGGGTTGGCTATTGGAGCGGGGTGTCGTCTTGCGGGAGGTCTTCGGGGCGCACTTGTTGGCTTACGCGAAACGCTTCCGAGGCCCAGGCGCCAAAGTCGGCGTTGTTGCAGCGTTCGCTGCAAAAAGGGCGGTAGGGGTTGGAGGGCGCGTAGAAGCTGTCTCCCCCGCAGCCGGGGCAGACTACCGTCTTGATGGGGGGTGCATCGGCGCTGGGCGACGCGCCGTGATCGGTGGGATGCTTCATCGGCTTGGCT
>CAIPBW010000202.1 GCA_903863395.1 uncultured beta proteobacterium | reverse complement strand
TGACAGCGCGCATCGAGAATCTGTTCGACCAACAGTACCAGAGTGCCTACGGCTACAACCAATCCGCGCGTGCTCTGTACGTTGGCATCGTCTGGAATGGTCACTGACCCGCAGCCGTTCTGCCATCACGCCTGCAAGCTCCCATGCACACCGCACGCACCACCAAAGCGTCTCTCGCCCATGCCTGCTGTTCAGGCCTGGTTGCGCTGGTGCTAGGCGCGTGCACGATGGGCGCGTGTGCCGGGACGGTGACCGATGACCGGGGCGTGACGCTGCAGTTTGCCCAGGCACCGCAGCGCATTGTGAGTCTGCTGCCGTCGCTTACCGAAACCGTTTGCGCGCTGGGGCAATGCGCCCGTCTGGTGGGGGTGGATCGCGACTCCAACTTCCCGCCTGGCGTGCGTGCGCTGGCGCCGGTGGGTGGTGGGCTTGATCCCAACATCGAGGCGATTGTGTCCTTGCGCCCGGACGTGGTGTTGCTGGCGGCGAGTTCGCGCGCGGCCGAGCGGCTGCAGGCGCTGGGCATCAAGGTGTTGGCGCTCGAGCCCAAGACGCACGCCGACCTGCGCCGCGTGTCGCTGCAGTTGGGGCAACTGCTCGATGTGCCTGACCCCAATGCTTTGTGGCGCAACATCGACGCCGATATTGCCGCATTGGCGCGCTCGCTCGCGCCCGCGCTGCGCGCAACCCGGGTCTACTTTGAAGTCAACAGCGGCCCCTATGCCGCCGGTGAAGCCTCGTTCATTGGGGAGACGCTTGCCCGCCTGGGCGTGGCCAACATCGTGCCTGCGCGCATGGGGCCGTTTCCGCAACTCAACCCCGAATACGTGGTGCGCGCCGACCCGGACCTGATCATGGTGGGCGACGGCTTTTCCGCCGGCATGGAGACGCGCCCGGGCTGGGCCGCGATGCGCGCCATCCGCAACCAGCGCGTGTGCCGCTTCACGCTGGAAGAATCCGACGTGCTGGTGCGCCCGGGGCCGCGCATGGCCGACGCCGCGCGCATCATGGCGCGCTGCATCACCGACAAAATTCCGGACAAGGCGCGCACACCATGAACCAGCGCCGCGTTCAATGGCTGGGCTTGGTGTTGCTGCTGTTTGCCGCAGCGCTGGGCGTGCTCGGGGCCGGTGTGGGCAGCACCGGGTTTGACAGCGTGCAGAACGCCGTGTCCGACCCGATTGCCTGGCAAATCGTGTGGGACATCCGCCTGCCGCGCACCCTGGGTGCCTGGGTGGCAGGTGCCCTGCTGGGGCTGGCCGGGGCGGTGGCGCAGGGCTTGTTTCGCAACCCCTTGGCCGACCCCTATCTGTTGGGCAGCGCATCCGGTGCGGCACTGGGCGTGGCGCTGTTTCTGGTGCTGTTTGGGGTGTCGCCGCTGGCCACCGAATGGCTGGTGCGCCTGGGCCTCACCGGCGGCGCGTTTGCCGGTGCGGTGCTCGGCGTGGTGCTCACGCTGGTGCTGGCCAAGGGCGTGCAGCACACGCTGCGCCTGTTGCTCGCGGGTGTGATC
>CAIPBW010000201.1 GCA_903863395.1 uncultured beta proteobacterium | reverse complement strand
GGTGGCTCCTGCCGTTGCCGGGGTGTTGTGGGTGTTCATGTTCTCACCGTCCATTGGCGTGGTGTCCTACGCCTTGAGCCACTCCCTTGGCTTTGAATGGAACCACCTGCTCAACTCGGGCCACGCCATGGCACTGATTGTCACGGCGGCGGTATGGAAGCAGATTTCCTACAACTTCCTGTTTTTTCTGGCGGGCATGCAATCGATCCCCAAGTCGCTGATTGAAGCTGCCGCAATGGACGGAGCGCGTCCCTGGCGGCGCTTCTGGACGATCCAGTTCCCGCTGCTCTCGCCCACCACGTTTTTCCTGTTGGTGATCAACATGGTGTATGCCTTTTTTGACACCTTTGCCATCATCGACGCCACCACCCACGGCGGGCCGGGGCGCGACACCGTGATCCTGGTGTACAAGGTGTACCAGGACGGCTTCAAGGGCGGCGACCTCGGCGGCTCGGCCGCGCAATCGGTGATCCTGATGCTGGTGGTCATCGGTTTGACCGTGTTCCAGTTCCGCTACATCGAGAAAAAGGTGCAGTACTGATGAAGCAGGCCCGCCATGGTTGAACGCCGCCCTCTGCTTGACATGCTGGCCCACGCCATCATGGTGGTGGGCGTGTTGATCGTGGCCTTTCCGCTGTACCTGGCGTTTGTTGCCTCCACCCACACCGCCCGGGACATTCTGCAAGTGCCCATGCCGCTGCTACCGGGCAGCCACCTGTGGGACAACTACGTCGCCGCCCTCACCGGACACGGCGGCGGTGCCGGCTCCAACGCGCCGGTGGCGCGCATGATGTGGGTCAGTCTGGTCACAGCCCTGGTCATCACCTTTGGCAAGATCAGCATCTCGCTGCTCTCGGCCTTTGCATTGGTGTATTTCCGTTTTCCGCTGCGCGGGTTTTTCTTCTGGGCGATCTTTGTCACCCTGATGCTGCCGGTGGAAGTGCGCATCAGCCCAACCTACAAAGTGGTGTCAGACTTGGGCATGCTCAACAGCTACGCCGGCCTGACGGTTCCACTGATTGCGTCTGCCACCGCCACCTTTTTGTTCCGGCAGTTTTTCCTGACCGTACCCGATGAACTGCTGGAAGCGGCGCGCATGGACGGCGCTGGCCCGATGCGTTTTTTCAAGGACATCCTGCTGCCACTGTCCAAAACCTCGATTGCCGCGCTGTTTGTGATTCAGTTCATCTACGGCTGGAACCAGTACCTGTGGCCCCTGCTGGCCACAACCTCCGAATCCATGTACCCGGTGGTGGTGGGCATCAAAATGATGGTGGCCGGGGGCGACTCGGGCAACGAGTGGAATATTGTCATGGCCACCGCCATCATGGCGATGCTGCCCCCCGCCATTGTGGTGGTCTTGATGCAACGCTGGTTCATCAAGGGCCTGGTCGACACCGAAAAGTAAGAAACAAACATGGCCTCCATTTCCCTGCGCAACGTCGTCAAGCGCTACGGCACCGGCTCCAAGGCCGTGGCGGTGATCCATGGCGTCAACGCCGAGATTGCGCACGGCGAGTTCATCGTCATCGTCGGGCCCTCGGGCTGCGGCAAGTCCACGCTGCTGCGCATGGTGGCCGGGCTGGAAGAAATCACCGGCGGCGAAATCGCCATCAACGACCGCGTTGTCAACCACGTCGAGCCCAGCGAGCGCGACATCGCCATGGTGTTCCAGAACTACGCGCTCTACCCGCACATGAGCGTGTTTGACAACATGGCCTATGGCCTGAAGATCGCCAAGGTGCCGATGGACGAGATCAAGGCGCGCGTGGACAAGGCCGCGCGCATTCTCGAAATCGGCCCCTTCATGCAGCGCAAGCCGCGCGAACTCTCGGGCGGGCAACGCCAGCGCGTGGCCATGGGGCGTGCCATCGTGCGCCAACCGCAGGTGTTTCTGTTTGACGAGCCGCTGTCCAACCTCGACGCCAAACTGCGCGCGCAAACGCGCCTGGAAATCCAGAAGCTGCACCGCGAGCTGGGCATCACCTCGCTGTTTGTCACACACGACCAGGTGGAGGCCATGACGCTGGCGCAGCGCATGATCGTCATGAACGCCGGGGTGATGGAGCAGTTTGGAACGCCCGAAGAAGTCTATACCCGCCCGGCCACCACCTTTGTGGCCGGCTTTATCGGCTCACCCCCCATGAACCTGCTCAAAAATGCCCCCGACGCTCAAAGCGGCACCATCACCGGCGTGCGCCCCGAGCACTTCGATATCACCCCCACCGGCTGGGCGTTGACGGTCGAAGCGGTTGAAATGCTCGGTGCCGAGCGCCTGGTCTATGGCCGCTGGAGCCACAGCCAGTCCGATGAGTTGGTGATCATCCGCACCGATGAGTCGCACGCCGTGCCTGCGCTCGGTGCCACGCTGCACGTCACCCCCCGAGCCGACCGAATCCACCACTTTGACGCGGCCACAGGACGCCGCCTGCCAACGCCATGAGTACAACGCCCCAACCCGACATCGCCTGGCCCTACCCGCGCTGGATTGCGCACCGGGGTGCAGGCAAGCTGGCCCCCGAAAACACCCTGGCGGCGTTTCGCCTGGGTGCCAGCCACGGCTTTCGCATGTTTGAGTGCGACGCCAAACTCAGCAGCGACGGCGTTGTCTTTCTGATGCACGACGCCAGCCTGCAGCGCACCACCAATGCCGCCCACGTCTGGCAGGACGGCCTCTCGCTGGTGGGTGGCGAGCGTGCCTGGGGCGAACTGAGCCAACTCGACGCGGGCGCGTGGCACTCAGCCACCTATGCCGGGGAGCCACTGGCCACGCTGCAGGCACTGGCGCGCTTTTGCATTGCCAATGGCTACGCGCTCAACATCGAAATCAAACCCACGCCAGGCACCACGCATCTCACCGGAACCGTGGTGGCGCAACACGCCGCGCAACTGTGGCGTGGCCAGCCGGTGCCGCCACTGCTGACCTCGTTTGAGCCCGACGCGCTGCGCGCCGCGTGGCAGGCACAACCCGAGTTGCCGCGCGGCCTGTTGCTCGACTCCCTGTGGGACGGTTGGCTGGAGACCGCCATTGGGTTGAAGTGCGTCGCCGTGGTCTGCAAGCACACCCTCTGGAACGAAACCAGCGTGGCGCAGGCCAAGGGAGCGGGCCTCAAGACACTAAGCTACACCGTCAACGAAGCAGACCAGGCGCAGCGCCTGATCGACCTGGGTACCGACGGCATCATCACCGACCGGGTCGATGTGCTCGGGCCCGGCGGCGCGGGTAAGGGCGCATGAACTTCGCAGGAGACGCCTCGCCAATGGCGTCGGCTCCCGCTCACCGCGCAGGCAAGACTACCGCCCCGCGCCTGACGCGCGAAGACTGGCTCAACGCAGCCTTTCGCGCAGCCATAGAAGGCGGCTTTGGCGCGGTCAAGGTCTTGCTGCTGGCTGATACCCTGGGGGTCACGCGCGGCAGCTTTTACTGGCACTTTGCCGACCACGCCGAGCTGGTGCGCGCCCTGATCGACCGCTGGTACGCGCGCGAGCTGGCGCTTGACGAGCGCCTGGCGAGCCCCGCCAGCACCGACGCTGCGACCAGCATCCTGGCAATTCTGGACAACGCCATCGCCTACTCCAGCCAGAACCGCGACAACGACCGCTTCGAGCAGGCCCTGCGCAGCCTGGCCAGCAAAGACCACTCGGTAGCGCAGTTGCTCGAAAACGTGGACCGCGAGCGCCTGCGCACACTGCGCACGCACTACCTGCGCCTGACCGGTGACGCCGCCACCGCGCGCGACCTCTCGGCCCTGCTCTACCTGGCGGTAGTAGGCAGCAACGAAGCCCTCAACCGCCCCTCGGCCGACGCCAAAATGGCCGAGTACCTCAAATCCATCATCGCCCGCCATCTGGTGCAGTCGTTCAAGACCAAGGCCTGAAGCCTGGAAAAGCCATGCTGTTTGGGGCCAGGGAACGCCACGTCGCTGCGCTGCGCTACTCTTCATGAACCGCGCCGCCACTTTCGTCATCGCGAGCGAAGCGCGGCGATCCATGCAGCACGGGGCCCTGGATTGCCACGTCGCTGCGCTCCTCGCAATGACGGGACAGACACCATTTAAGACCGCGACGCACAGCGCCTTTGCTCACCCCTTGGCGGGGGTGTACCAGATGGGGGAGGTCCAGGCGCGTTCCTGGATGGTCTTGGGGACGTTGTCGGGGTGCGGTGCGTTGATGCGCAGGGCGTCGCGCTGGCTGTAGCGGCATACCGGGTTCTCCAGCACGCGCACGTAGTAAAACGCTGCCGCTGCGGGGTCGAACTCCGGGTCGCGCCAAGTGGTGCGCAACTCGCTCGCACCCTTGTCCTGGGAAATGCTGCAGTCACTCAGGTTGACGCTGGCACCGTTGTCGCGGCAGCGGTGGGTGGCCGCGTCGGGCACGATGCCGTCGGAGCAGGCCACGTCAAACACGCGCTCGTGCGTTTGCCCACCACTGACCCAGCCCTTGACAACTTGAATGCGTTGCAGTGGCGCCGAGTTGGCGTCGCGCAGCGCCATCACCATCAGCGTCGGGGCTTTGCCTGCGGGAGCCGCAGCAAGATCGCCGCCCATGGGCACGCCGCCCTGGTAGGCGCGCGCCACCGCGTCCGCGCGGGTATGCAGGTCAGCCGCATAGTCGTAGCCGGCAAACAGGCGCACGCGCACACGCGTGCCGCTGGTGCCAAAGGTCTCCTTGCGTGCCATTGCGTCCCAGATCGCTTCGCGCGTATTTTCTTCGGCCCACACGCCAGCGAGCCCGCCCGGATTGATGCTGCCCGCCGTCAGCCCCACCACCTTGGCCACCAAGCCGCGCTTGATTCCCAGGCGCTGCTCGGGCTGCGCGTCGTTGTTGCCGCCGTGGCCGTTCCAGGTGCTCTCCTGGGTGTCGCCGGGGGCACCATTGTGGTTGTCGGTGGAGCCAATCAAGCCCATCTTGTAGGGGTTGAAACCCCACTTCTTTTCGTCCGCCAGGCCGCGCTTGAACACGTTGCGCACCATGTCGTTGTTGGCGATGCAGCGGTTGGCGTGCTGACCGGTTTGCGCATCCACCTGCGCCTCCTGCGCACTGCACGCCGGAAACATATTTTCAAATGCGCACTGCTCATCGGTGGTGCCCACGCCCGGCGCGCACTCGGAACTGCCCTTGGCCTGGAACATCTCCACCAGCGCGTCGTACTTGGCGCGCAGCGCCAGGTTGGCTGCCGTCAGCGGCGTGCCGTCGGAGTTGGTGTCGCCAAACATCAGGCCCCAGGAGAAGTTGGGGTTGTGCGCAATGGTCAACGCCTTGCAGTCGCCCTTGCATTGCACATCGAGCCAGCGCAGCAGGTCTTCGACAAAGCCGTCCATGGCCGAGAACACGTTGAACGGAACCGCGTCGCCGCGAAAGATCACGTTGCGGTGGAGCATGCCGCCGCGCATCAGCGTCGGGCTGTATTCGAAACCGCTGAAGGTGGTGAAGTAGCCCGGCTCGTAGTGCTCGCGTGCAGCGGCCTGCATGTCCTGCCAGACACTTTTGGCACCGCTGGTGCAGTCCACCGCGCCGGGGCCGCACATCGCCTCGTTGGAGCGCGCCAGTTGCCCACCGCTTTGCTGCACATTGGCAAACAGACGCGGGAAGATCAGCATGACCTGGTGGCGCACGCCGATGCAGTCCAGACCCCAGTAATTGCCGCCAGAGCGGTCGTAGCAGGTGTGCAGTGCGCCCATGCCTTCGGCGTGGTCGGTAACGGCGGCAAAGTCCAGCGCCGAGGTGAGTTTTTGCCGGATGCCGCTGCCGGCCAAAGTGATTTCGGCCCCCTTGGCGAACTGGTAGGCAGAACGCGGCCCGCTGCGGGTGTCAAAAATATTGGCGTCCAGCGACATCGAGGTGTGCACATGCAGGTCGCCAAAGTAGGCGTTGCGCAAGGGGTTGGCTGCGGGGCGCATCCGCTGGTTTGCCGCCTGCGCTGCGGGCGTTTCCTGCGGGTTGTGCAAATGCTGTTCCAGATAGGCCAGCGTGCCCGCGGCAGCCACCAGCAGCAGGGCGACGAGGCCCAGCAAGCCCAGCAGCGTGTTCTTCAAAATGCGTCGGTAGTTCATGCGGTCTCCAGAAATTCTCACGCCAGCGCAACGCGCAAGCCCCGCCGCTCCAGCCGGGGAATGTGCATGGTGAGCAGGGCTTCACCGCCGAGCGAATGCAGCCACGCTGCCACGGCCGCGCGCTCGGGTGGCGACATGGCGTGGTAGATATCGCGGCAGCGCTGCGCCATCCACAGCGTGTAGGGCAAACCGGTGCGGCGGAAAGTGTGTGCGCCCAGCGGCATCGCCACGTCCTGCAGTCCGCGCGGCAAGGGCTTGCCCGCTGGCCAAGCAGGGGCCAGCGCCTGCACCTGGGCACTGATGCCCTGGAGCAGCGGCAGGAACTCAGCGAACACGCGCGCAAACACTGCCTGCAGCGTGGGCGCAATCGCGTCGTGCGGCAACAGCGCGCCGCTCTGGGCGGCTTGCGTCGGTGCGGCGGCCATGCGGTCAATCCAGGCGCGCAGGTGCTTGCGTGGTGCCACCATTTCACGCGC
>CAIPBW010000200.1 GCA_903863395.1 uncultured beta proteobacterium | reverse complement strand
CGATCCCGCATCGCTGCGCCTGGCCAGTGCCGATGCCAGTTTTCGCCGCTACCTGCGCATCGACAGCGCACGTGGCAGCCGCATCATCATGGACGCCCCACCGGACAAGGAAAACTGCCAGCCCTTTGTGCACGTGGCGCAGTTGATGGCACAAGCGGGCGTGCACGCGCCCGAGGTGCTGGCCTGGGACCAGCCCCACGGCTTCATGCTGCTCACCGACCTGGGCGCGCACACCATGATGCAAACCATTGCACCCCAGGCGCCGCCCCCGCTGGAGCACTACCTGCAGGCGGTGGACCTACTGATCCGCTGGCAACTGGCTTCGCGCGCAGACGTGCTGCCTCCCTATGACCGCGCCTTGCTGCTGCGCGAAATGGAGTTGTTCCCGCAGTGGTACGTTGCCGAGCACCGCAAGCTCACACTCAGTGCGCAGCAGCGCGCCACGCTCGACCAAGCCTTTGACGCCATCGCAACCCACAACCTGGGCGCGCCCAGCGTCTACGTGCACCGCGATTTCATGCCGCGCAACCTGATGCTGCATGAGGGGCAGTTGGGTGTGCTCGATTTTCAGGACGCGGTGTACGGCCCCATTACCTACGACATTGCCAGCCTGATGCGCGACGCCTTTCTGAGCTGGGAAGAAGATTTTTGCCTGGACGTCACCGTGCGCTATTGGGAAAAAGCGCGCAAAGCCGGTCTGCCCGTGGGCGACGACTTTGGCGAGTTCTGGCGCTCTGTCGAGTGGATGGGGCTGCAGCGCCACCTCAAGGTAGCGGGCATCTTTGCCCGCCTGACCCTGCGCGACGGCAAGCCCCAGTACCTGGCCGACACGCCGCGCTTTATCGCCTACATCTACGCCACCTGCAGCCGCTACCGCGAACTCAAACCCCTGCTGCGGCTGGTCGAGCAAATCGAAGGCCGTCCTACCGAAAACGGCTACGCCTTTGGCCGCATCTAGGCGATGGCGCGTTTCTACTGCCCCACCCCCTTGCACACCGGCGCGCTGCTGGACCTGCCCAGCGGCGCGGCGCGCCATGTGCAGGTGTTGCGCCTGCAGCCGGGCCAGACCATCACCCTGTTCAATGGCAACGACGCGCTCGAGTTTGACGCCATCATCGTGCGCATGGGCCGCAGCGACGTGCAGGTGCAAGTCGGTGCAGAGCAGCGCGTCGAGCGCCAGGCCGCGCGCAACGTCCACCTGGCGCTGGCCATGCCAGCCAACGAGCGCATGGACTGGCTGGTGGAAAAGGCCACCGAACTGGGCGTCTCCAGCATCCAGCCGCTGATGAGCGAGCGCAGCGTCCTGCGCCTCAGTGGCGAGCGCGCCGACAAGAAGGTGCAGCACTGGCACAGCGTCGCCATCGCCGCTTGCGAGCAATGCGGCGGCAACCGCGTTCCCACCATCCACCCGGTGATGCCACTGGCAGCCTGGCTGCAAAATCCGCGCGCACAAGGCGCGCACCTGCGCTACGTGCTGTCGCTGCGCGCCGGATCACGCGCACTCGGTGCGGCGCTGGGCGCAGAGCCCCACGCCGAAGCCAGCTTTTTGTGCGGTCCCGAGGGCGGCTTAAGCGAGCCCGAAGAAGCCGCCTGCGTAGCGCTGGGCTTCGCCCCGGTAAGCCTGGGCGAACGCGTCCTGCGCTCCGAGACTGCCGCCCTGGCCGCCCTGGCGCGGCTGGTTACCAATTAAGCAATGCATACAACCCGAAGTCATGGATTGCCGCGCTTCGCTCGCAATGACGGGGATGGGGATCGCAAGGACCATGACAAGGGATGGGCTGTAAGGGTAGGAGCATCAGGGTTTATCCGTGCCCCTGGCTGCACGCAGGGTAGCCATCCACGGGCATACTACGGGGCAAACAACTTGTCTTTGCCTCGGGAGAGTCCGCTTGATATCCGATTCCACACGCAACGCATTGGTTGCCACCGGTCTGGGCGCACTGATGCGCGGGGCCGGGCTGGTGACGCGCTACATTCCCATCCCCCAGCCCACGCTGCTGGTCGGGCCCGGCTCCAGTGCCCGGCTCGGACAGGCGATTGCCGGGTTTGGCCACAGCAAGATCCTGATCGTTACCGACAGCATCATCTCCAAGCTCGGATTGCTCAACTCCCTGACCGACGCGCTCACCGCCGGTGGCGCGCAATTTGTGGTGTTTGACGAAATCACACCCGACGCGCCGATACCCCTGATCGAGAAGGGCATCGCCTTCTACCAGTCGCACGACTGTGACGCCATCGTCGCCTTTGGCGGTGGCTCGTCGATGGACGCCTCCAAGGCGATTGCGGTCTCGGTGGCCAACCCGCACAAGTCCTTGCACCAGTTGGCGGGCTACTTCAAGGGGCTGCGCACGCCGGTGCGCGTGTATGCCGTGCCCACCACCGCTGGCACCGGCTCGGAAGTCACCGTGGCGGCGGTGATCTCGGACCCGCAGACGCACAAGAAGTTGGTGATTGTTGACCCGCGCATGGTGCCCAAGATGGCCGCGCTCGACCCCAGCCTGATGACCGGGCTGCCGCCACACATCACGGCTGCCACCGGCATCGACGCCCTGACGCACGCGATTGAAGCCTTTGTCGGCCACTGGACCACGCCCTATTCCGATGGCATGGCCTTGTCGGCCGTGGGCCTGATCTTTGAGAACCTGCGCACCGCCTACCGCAACGGCAAAGACCTGGCCGCGCGCGAAAAAATGTCGCTGGCCTCCACCTACGCCGGCTTTGCCTTCACGCGCGCCAACGTGGGCTATGTGCACGCCATTGCGCACCAGTTTGGCGGCCTGTACCACACGCCGCACGGCCTGGCCAATGCCATCATGCTGCCGCTGGTGCTCAAGTTTTCCAGTCCGGCCATTACCGAGCGGCTGGCACTGCTGGCGCTGCGCGCCAAGGTGGGCAAACCGGGTGAGGCCGACGAGGTGCTGGCGCAAAAGTTTCTCGATGCTGTGGACCAACTCAACCACGACCTGGGCATTCCCACCACGCTTGAAGCCCTGCGCGAAGAAGACATCCCTGCGCTGGCCAAGGCCGCCTGCTGGGAAGCGCACACCGGCTACCCGGTGCCGCGCTACCTGTCGCAAGAAGAATGCGAAGCCCTGATCGCGCGGGCGCTGCCTCCCAAGATTGCACCCCCCAAACGCCGCAAGAAAAAACCCACTGCTGGAGCTTTGTCATGAAGAAAGTTGTTACCGTCACCCTGGGCTCGTCCAAAAAGGATTTCGAGTTCAAGACCGAGTTTCTGGGGCAGCAGTTTTCGGTGCGCCGCATTGGTGCCGACCACGACAGCGCCAAAGCCTGGGACCTGATGCGCCGCCACCAGGCCAGTGCCGACGCCATCGGCCTGGGCGAAATCAGCGACCACTACCAGGTGGGCTTGCGCACCGTGGTCAACAAGGAAACGCAGCGCCTGCTCAATGTGGTCACGCGCGTGCCAGTCACCACCGGGGCCACGCTGCGCCGCCTGCTGCAGGTGCGCGCCGTGCGTTTTGTGCAAAAGGAGCTGGGCCACTATTTCAACAACAACCTGGTGCTGTTTCTCTCGGGTATGCGCAACTACGACATGGCCGTGGCGCTGTCGGACTACACCAAGAACCTGAGCTTTGCCGACGCGCTGTTCCAGACCGGCGCGCCCACCATGCTGACCTCGCTCGAGCAGTTGGAGGTGTACGCCCGGGGCAGCGAATGGGTGCTCAACGGGCGCGGTGCCGAGATGCTGGAGTCGTCGCTGACCCAGTTCAAGAACTCGCGCGTGTCCAGCGTGGTGGCCAAGTCGCACGTGATCGTGGGCACCTTTGCCGAGATCAAGGCGGTGGGGCGTCCCTCCAACCTGGAAGGCAAGACCCTGATCACCTCGGCCGTGGACGACGAGCGCATGGCGTTCTTCAAGGAGTGCAAGGTCAACCTGGTGATTGATGTTTCGCCCAAACTGTTCGAGAAGGTGGTGGCGATCAACACGCTTGAGGCCATGATTCTGGCAACGCTGGATAAGCCGATGGAAGAAGTCTCGGACGACGATTTCGACGAAATCCTCACCGAGCTCAACATCACGCCGCGCCTGCTGCACCCCACTGGCAAGTTCCGCAATATCCGCCGCTTTGCGTTTGTGATCCACCCGCTCAGCCAGGACTTCATCCGCAAGGGCTTTCCCATCCCCAAGTCCACGCCGCAGTTCATCATGGACCGGGTCGAAACCCTGGCCGCGCACATGCCGCCCATGGTCTATTGCAAGATGGACAACATCATCTCGCCCACCGGGGCAGAGGCCGAAGGCTGGCTGATCACGGTGGGCGGCACGCCGCGCGAAATGCTCGCGCGCAGCCCCGAGTTCACCTACCGGCGCTTGCTGCATGCAGCCAGGATCGCCGAAAAGATGGGGGCCCAGATCATGGGGCTGGGTGCCTTCACCAAGGTGGTGGGCGATGCCGGCATCACGGTGGCGCGCCGTTCACGCCTGCCCATCACCACTGGCAACAGCTACTCGGCTTCGGGCGCGTTGTGGGCAGCGGCCGACGCCATGCGCCGCATGGGGCTGGTAAGCATCAACCCGCACAGCAAGAAGGTTGCCGCCAAGACCATGGTGATTGGAGCCAGCGGCTCCATCGGCTCGGTCAGCGCACGCCTGCTGGCCATGGCGT
>CAIPBW010000199.1 GCA_903863395.1 uncultured beta proteobacterium | reverse complement strand
GGCACCATCTGCGTGGGGTAGGCCGGCGTGTAGGGAGAAAAGCACAGGTCGGGGCGGTCCACCAGATCGATGACTTGCGTCAGGCGCACCAGGTTCACCGGCCCATGCACCCGGTAGAGCGACTGCAGCGGCAAGCCAAACTGCTCCAGCAAAAACTGCGACATGTATTCCGAACAACCGGCCGAGACTTCGAGCCGTACCGCCTGCCCGTAGTGGCGCTGCTCCAGCCCCTGGCGCAACGCAGTGCGCAGGTTTCTCACATCTTCTTCGTCCACCGCCAGATCGGAGTGACGCGTGACGCGGAACTGCGAAAACTGGTTGACGCTGCGCCCCGGGAACAGGTCGGTCAAATGGGCGCGGATGACGCTGGAGAGCGACACCAACAGCGTCTTGCCGTCCGACACCCGATCTGGCATGCGCATCAGGCGCGGCAGCACGCGGGGCACTTTGACAATGGCGATCTCGTTCTCGCGCCCAAAGGCGTCTTTGCCGCCCAACCGCACAATGAAGTTGAGCGTCTTGTTGGCCACCTGCGGAAACGGGTGCGACGGATCGAGCCCCACCGGCACCAGCAAGGGCCGCACTTCGCGCTCGAAATACTGTTTGACCCACTGGCGCTGCGCCGGGTTGCGCTCGCCGTGGGAGATGATCTTGATGCCCTGCGCTTCAAACGAGGGCATCAGCTTCTCGTTGTACAAGGCATATTGGCGCGCCACCACTACGTGCAACGCATGCGCCAGCCGTTCAAACGTGGCGATCGAAAACGGCCCCTTGCGCTCGCGCGCCTGGTAGGCGGCAAGGTGCGGCTCGGCGCGCAATTCAACAAACTCGTCCAGGTTGGAAGAAACAATGCACAGGTAGCGCAAACGCTCCAGCAGCGGCACGTCGTCGCGCTCGGCCCAGTTGAGCACACGCTCGTTAAACGCCAGGATGCTGTGGTCTCGATCAAGCAGTTCCGGCTCGCCCTCGATCAGGGGCAACTTGGAAGCACGCATTACAGACGTCATGAACTACACCTCACGGATGACCAAATCATGACAGATTGTTTACGACTTTGATGACAATTATGTGACAGCCTGCGTGCCGATGGCAGACGGCCTCCAGGATACGCCATCGCGACACGGACGCAAATAACCGAAGAACAGATGCGTTGCGCTCTCCCAACTGAAGTCCTGCGCCCTGCTACGCGCTTCTTCGCGCGCAATCGTGCGTGCCCGATCCCAAGCCGCGCGCAAGTCGGCATCCAGCGCGCCGCCGCGCTGGGGCGAACCCATCACCTCGAGCGGGCCCTCAACCGGATACGCCACCACCGGCGTACCACAGGCCATGGCTTCGAGCATCACCAGGCCAAAGGTCTCGGAACGGCTGGGCATCACAAACACGTCGGCCGCAGCATAGACCTTGGCCAACTCGTCGCGAGGCAAGACGCCCAGCCAGAGCACATCGGGGAAGCGCGCACGCAAACTGGATTCGAGCGGGCCCACGCCGCACACCACCTTGGTCCCGGGCACCTGCAGGTTCAAAAAGGCTTCGATGTTCTTTTCGTACGAAACGCGCCCCACGTACAGCGAGATCGGACGCTGCAGCGCGTCCAGCGCGGTATGGCTTTGCGCCTGCCCGCTGTAGCCAAACAACTCCGTGTCCACGCCATGCGTCCAACTGCGCAGGTTGTGAAAGCCGCGTCCTTCCAGCATGCGCAACACGCTCGGCGTGGGCACCATCACTCCGGCCGAAGGCCTGTGAAAGTGCCGCAGCACGGCGTAGCCCAACCACAGCGGCACCTTCAAGGCGCTATTGAGCATTTCGGGAAAGCGGGTGTGAAACGCCGTGGTGAAAGCCAGCTTGCGCTGCAGGCAATAGCGTCTGGCCGCCCAGCCCAGCGGGCCTTCGGTCGCCAGGTGAATGGCGTCAGGCGCAAAGGCGTCGAGCCGACGCGCCAACTCCTTGCCCGGGCGCAACGCCAGGTCAATGCCGTCATAGCCTGGGCATGGCCGCGTTTTGAACAGCGCCGGGTGAATCACTTCGATCTGGTGGCCTTGGCGCTGCATTTCGCGCACCAGTTCCACCAGCGTGGTAACCACCCCATTGACCTGGGGCAGCCAGGCGTCTGTGACCAATGCGAGCTTCATGCTGTCACCTCCTGAGGTAGCGGCACCGGGGTCTGCCGATGCGAGGCATCGCTCCAGTGCAGCAGTTCGAGTTGACCGTCAAAGTGTTCCACCAGCGCGGTCCGGCTCTCGACCCAATCGCCATCGTTGCAATACAAAATGCCGTTGATGTCGCGCATCTCGGCCCGGTGGATGTGCCCGCACACCACGCCATCGTGGCCGCGTGCACGCGCTTCGTTGGCCACGGCCACTTCAAAGTCGGTAACGTAGTTGAGTGCCTTCTTGACCTTGTGCTTGAGGTAGGCCGACAGCGACCAATAAGGCAGCCCCATATGGGCGCGCAAGCGATTGAGGTGGCGGTTGAGTCGCAGGGTGAACTCGTACAGGTTGTCGCCCAAAAACGCCAGCCACTTGGCACACTGAATCACGCCGTCGAAATAGTCACCGTGCGTGACCCACAGGCTGCGGCCACAGGCCGTGGTGTGCACCGCATCCTCCTGCACCTCAATACCGCCAAACTGGTGGCCGACAAAGCCGCGCGCAAATTCGTCGTGGTTGCCGGGGATGAAGATCACCTTGCACCCCTTGCGCGCCCGGCGCAGCAGTTTTTGCACCACGTCGTTGTGCGCCTGCGGCCAGAACCAACGCCGCCGCAGTTGCCAGCCATCCACAATATCGCCCACCAGATACAGGTAGTCGCTGGGATGGTCTTTCAGAAAATCCAGCAAGGCATCGGCCTGGCAACCGGCGGTGCCCAAGTGAATGTCAGAGATGAAAATGGCACGCAGACGCTGGGCGGGCCCGGTGTCGTCCTGCGTCGGGAACGCACTGGCGGGCATACCCTGCCACGGGTTTGCCATTGCATCAAAAACCGTGCGCATCAGGCCCCCAGAAAATGCTTGCGGTAGCGCGGCGGCAGGTCTTCAATTCGCATCAGCATGGGCAGGTCCGCAGAGTTGAAGTCCGGGTCCCAGGCCGGTGGCCCCAGCACCTTGGCACCCAGGCGCAGATACCCTTTGATCAGGGCGGGCGGCTCGACGTCGAGCGTGGACACCAGCTTGTCCAGCGGCAGCGGCCTGCGCGGGCGCACGTGGTGGTCGATGTGCGCCAGGTGTGTCTGGCGCACCTTGTTCCAGATGCTGGCGGCTACGTCACCGCTGACCACCCCGTTGTGCAGCATCGGGATGCTGGCGCAACCAATCATGGTGTCGAGTTGGTTGCGCACCATAAAGGCGGCAAGCGCGCTCCACAGCGCCATGACGACGCCACCGTGGCGATGGTCGGGGTGCACGCAACTGCGGCCCAACTCGACCATGCGTTCGCGCAACGAGCGCAGCCGGGTGAGGTCAAACTCGGTATCGCTGTAAGTGCTGCCCACGCGCTGGGCCTGTGCGGGAGTGAGCACGCGGTAGGTGCCAATCACCTCGTTGCTGGGAACGTCGCGCACCAGCAGGTGCTCGCAGTAGTTGTCGAACAAATCGATGTCGTGCAGCGCCAGCGTGGTGGGCAGGGTGGCACCCATCTCCAGCGCAAACACCTGGTAGCGCAGTCGCTGTGCGGCACGGACTTCGTCCTGGTGGCACGCCCAACTGACGCTGATCTTTCCTGCGTTGGAATCTACTGCGTTGCCGCTCAGGTTGACCAACGCCGACGCTGCCGCGCTGGCAGCGCTGCCGGATTGGTGCTCCATCTCACCGACCTTGATGCCATTGACCTCCATCGCGCGCTCCTTGTTGGTTTAACCTGGCGCGATTCTGGAATGCGTTCGTGACGCCGCCATGTCAGTTTGATGGCGTTTGTGTGACATGCGCCTCAAGCGCAATGGACAGCCCGCGCGGGCCTATGCCTCCTGTTGGAGCTTGCCTGCAAGCGATTGGAGGAGAGCGCTCAGTCCAGCCACTTCTGCAGGAATTCGGCCTGGCCCATGGCGGGGTCGAGTTGGTAGTTGGCAAAGCCCACGCGCCGGTACAACTTGTGCGCCGGGGCATTGCCGTGCAGCACTTCGAGCGTGAGCTTGCAGGCACCACGCGCACGCGCGATCTGCTCCACCAACGCCAGCATGTGTTCGCCAACACGCTGACCCCGGTGGCTGCCAATTACCACCACGTCGTGAACGTTGACCAATGGCTTGCAGGCAAAGGTGGAAAAACCTTCGATGCAGTTCACCAGGCCCACGGCTTGCGCACCCACGTAGGCCAGCACGCTAAAGGCCTGGGGCCGCACCGCCAGTGCTGGCACCAGGTTGGCACGCGCAAAGTCGCTTAAGCCATGGCCTCCGCCCATCGGGTCGCGCGCGTAGGCGTCGAGCAATTCAACCAGCGCCGCAGCGTGGACCGGGTTGGC
>CAIPBW010000198.1 GCA_903863395.1 uncultured beta proteobacterium | reverse complement strand
CGCCAAACTTGGCCGCCAGCACCGAGGTGATGGCCGCCGTCAGCGTGGTCTTGCCGTGGTCAACGTGCCCAATCGTGCCCACATTGACGTGGGGCTTGGTACGTGCGAATTTTTCTTTTCCCATTTTTCAATTCTCCAAAGAGCAAATTCCCGTGATGAGGTTTAACGTCTGCACGGTGTTGCTGGTTCGCTCTGCACGGGAACAGAGCGGCACATCGTCGCAGACAGGGGTGAAACTTGTAGTCAGTTGGGGACAGACTCTGCCGCTGGTCGGCTTTGGACTGTCCCGTACAAAGTCTTTACTTGGTCCTTGCCGCCATGATGGCTTCAGACACGTTACGCGGAGCTTCCGAGTAGTGCTTGAATTCCATCGTATAGGTTGCACGGCCCTGCGACATCGAACGCAGGGTGGTGGAATAACCAAACATTTCGGACAGCGGTACTTCGGCCTTGATGGCCTTGCCGCCACCGGCCATGTCGTCCATGCCCTGAACCATGCCGCGGCGTGAGGACAGGTCGCCCATCACGTTGCCGGCGTAGTCTTCGGGGGTTTCCACTTCGACCGCCATCATCGGCTCCAGAATCACCGGGCTGGCCTTGCGGCAGCCTTCCTTGAAACCGAAGATAGCTGCCATCTTGAACGCGTTTTCGTTCGAGTCCACGTCGTGGTAGGAACCAAAGTGCAGTGTGACCTTGACGTCCACCACGGGGTAACCTGCCAGCACGCCTTGGGTCAGGGCTTCGATCACGCCCTTCTCGACCGCGGGGATGTACTCGCGCGGAACCACGCCGCCCTTGATGGCGTCAACAAACTCAAAGCCCTTGCCGGCTTCGTTGGGCTCGACCTTGAGCACAACGTGGCCGTACTGGCCCTTGCCGCCGGACTGGCGCACGAACTTGCCTTCGGCGTCTTCGACCGTCTTGCGGATCGTTTCGCGGTAGGCCACTTGGGGCTTGCCGACGTTGGCTTCAACGCCGAATTCGCGCTTCATGCGGTCCACAATAATTTCGAGGTGCAACTCGCCCATACCGGCGATCAGGGTTTGGCCAGACTCTTCATCCGTCTTGACGCGGAACGACGGGTCTTCCTGGGCCAGACGCTGCAGGGCAATGCCCATCTTTTCCTGGTCGGCCTTGGTCTTGGGTTCCACTGCTTGCGTAATCATGGGCTCAGGGAACACCATGCGCTCAAGCATCACGATGGCGTTGGGATCGCACAGGGTTTCGCCGGTGGTGACGTCCTTCAAGCCAACGCAAGCGGCGATGTCGCCAGCGCGGATTTCGCTCACTTCTTCGCGGTTGTTGGCGTGCATTTGCACGATACGGCCGATACGCTCTTTCTTGCCGCGGATCGGGTTGTACACACTGTCGCCCTTTTGCAGAACGCCGGAGTAGACGCGCACAAAAGTGAGCTGACCGACAAACGGGTCGGTCATCAGCTTGAACGCAAGCGCCGAGAACTTCTCGCTGTCGCTGGCTTGGCGCACTACGGGGTTCTCGTCATCATCGATGCCGCTGACCGGGGGAATATCCACGGGCGAAGGCATGAACTCGATGATCGCGTCAAGCATACGCTGCACGCCCTTGTTCTTGAAGGCCGAACCGCAGTACATGGGCTGGATTTCGGTGGCGATGGTGCGCGTACGAATGCCGAGCTTGATTTCCGCTTCAGTCAGTTCGCCTTCTTCGAGGTACTTGTTCATCAGTTCCTCGGACGCTTCGGCGGCCGCTTCGACCATCTTTTCGCGCCACTCGTTGGCCAGAGGCAACAGTTCTGCGGGAATTTCGCGGTAGTCAAACAGCATGCCCTGCGAAGCCTCATCCCAGATGATGGCTTTCATCTTGATCAGATCGACCACGCCGGTGAAATGCTCTTCGGCACCGATTGGGATCACCATCGGAATCGGGTTGGCCTTCAGGCGCAGACGCATCTGTTCAACCACCTTGAAGAAGTTGGCACCGGTGCGGTCCATCTTGTTGACAAACGCCAGGCGCGGCACCTTGTACTTGTTGGCCTGACGCCAAACGGTTTCCGACTGGGGCTGCACGCCGCCCACGGCGCAGTACACCATGCAGGCACCGTCAAGCACGCGCATCGAGCGCTCCACTTCAATCGTGAAGTCAACGTGTCCGGGGGTATCAATGATGTTGATGCGATGCTCGGGCAAGGACTTGTCCATGCCTTTCCAGAAGCAGGTGGTGGCAGCCGATGTGATCGTGATGCCGCGCTCTTGCTCTTGCTCCATCCAGTCCATGGTGGCGGCGCCGTCGTGCACTTCACCAATTTTGTGATTCACGCCGGTATAAAAGAGTACGCGCTCGGTGGTGGTAGTTTTACCGGCGTCGATGTGAGCGGAAATACCGATGTTGCGGTAGCGCTCAATGGGGGTATGGCGAGCCATGATGGGTCCTTGGTTGATCTGTATCTTGAAACCGCCACCCGCACAATGCGGCGTGGCGTGCGGCTTAGCTGGTTAGCGGTCTGATTGGCAAAGCACACGCCTTGCCAGGAGCACCAAGAAACAGATAAGCCGCGTGGTCCGATTTAGAAGCGGAAATGCGAGAAGGCCTTGTTGGCTTCGGCCATGCGGTGAACTTCGTCACGCTTCTTCATTGCGCCGCCACGGCCTTCGGTTGCCTCGAGCAACTCATTGGCAAGACGCTGCGCCATGGACTTTTCACCCCGCTTGCGTGCCGCTTCCTTGATCCAGCGCATACTCAGCGCCAGACGACGCACCGGACGAACTTCCACCGGCACCTGGTAGTTGGCACCACCCACGCGGCGGGACTTGACTTCCACCATGGGTTTGACATTGTTGATGGCAACGCTGAACGCTTCCATCGGGTCCTTGTCAGGGTGCTTCTTTTCGATCAGTTCCAGCGCGCCGTAAATGATGCGCTCGGCAACTGCCTTTTTGCCGCCTTCCATGATCACGTTCATGAATTTGGACAGCTCTACATTGCCGAACTTGGGATCCGGCAGGATTTCACGTTTAGGGACTTCGCGACGACGTGGCATGTTTCACCTCATATGCTTCAGTTGGCATCCTTACGGACACCGCGGGAGTCATCAAACCCCCACTTACTCGACCCACCCAAACGATTTCGGGCTTCGGGTCACTTCGTTTACCCCACCGGCCAAGGCGGGAAAACACCGTTTTTGGAAAATTTGCGCCTTTTCCGAAGGCGTTGGTCTGTTGCCAGACCCGAAGGGTATTACGCCTTCTTGGGACGCTTGGCGCCGTACTTGGAGCGCGACTGCTTGCGGTCTTTCACGCCTTGCAAGTCGAGCGAGCCACGCACGATGTGGTAGCGCACACCCGGCAGATCCTTGACACGACCGCCGCGAACCAGCACCACGCTGTGTTCCTGCAGGTTGTGGCCTTCGCCGCCGATGTAGGAGATGACTTCAAAACCGTTGGTCAGGCGCACCTTGGCAACCTTACGCAGAGCGGAATTGGGCTTTTTAGGCGTTGTGGTGTACACGCGAGTGCACACGCCACGACGCTGCGGAGAGTTCTGCATCGCAGGACTCTTCGACTTGATGGTCTCGACCTCACGGCCTTGACGCACGAGCTGGTTAATAGTTGGCATTGAAAAACGTCCCTAAACGTTTGATGTAATACGAAAACGTGAATCCCTTCGGAATTTCCGAAAAGCCTTCTAATGTACCAGATCGAGGGTTTCCCCGCAATCGGGATCGCGGGATCGCGCTTAAATGTCGGCCGCGCGTGGCGAAATCAGCGAATCCACATGCGGATGGTGTCCCAGGCCCGGCCCAGAACGCCGGCCTGCTCCACGGTCTCCAGCGCCACCAGAGGGATTTCGGTCAGGACTTGGTCACCCAGAAAAACCTGCAAGTTGGCCACCGACTGGCCCTTGGCAATCGGCGCCACCACGGCTTGCGGGTACTGCACCTGGGTCTTGAGCTTGGCCGCGTTACCCCCCGCCACGACCACGACGATGGGCTGAAGCCGCCCGAGCTTGACCTGGGAAGCGCTTCCTTTCCAGACCTGGGACGAAACCACCGCCTGGTTGGCGTCAAACAACTTTATCGCTTCAAACGCGGTAAAGCCCCAATTGAGCAGCTTTTGCGATTCGTTGGCCCGCGCGTTTTCGTTTGCAGCACCAAGCACTACCGACAGTAAGCGCCTGCTACCGCCGACTGCGGCCTCCCCCGCCACCGGTGTTGACGGAGCCAGATTCGGGAAGTCGCGCCTGGCCGTGGCCACCATGCAGTAACCGGCCGTGTCGGTGTAGCCGGTTTTCAGGCCATCGACCGTGGGATCGCGAAAAAGCAACAGGTTTCGGTTGCTGTCGTTGGCAGCCGGGGTTCCCGGATAGCGGTACTTCTTGATGGCGTAGTAGCCCACGTAGTCGGGAAAGTCGGCCATCAGGCGCGTCGCCAGGACGCTGAGGTCGCGCGCCGTGGTGCTGTGACCGGCCTGGGCCAGCCCCTCGGGGTTCTTGTAGCCGGTGGACTTCATGCCCAGCACCCGCGCCTGGTCGTTCATCATCTGGACAAAGTGCTCCGCACTCCCGCCGACGCCTTCGGCCAGAGCCATGGTCGCGTCGTTGCCCGACTGCACGATCATTCCCTTGATCAGGTCTTCCACCGGCACCTGCATCGTGGGATCAACAAACATGCGTGAGCCCGGCATCTTCCAGGCGCGCTCGCTCACCGGCAGCGTTTGCTTGAGGTCAAGTTTCTTGCTACGCAGCGCGTCGAACACCAGATACGCCGTCATCAATTTGGTCAGCGAGGCCGGCTCCACCGGCATATCCACGTCCTTGAAAGCCAGCACCTGGTTGGCGGTGACGTCGAGCAGCAAGTAGGCGCGCGCCGCGATTTCGGGTGGCTGCGGCGCTTGCGCGTGGACAGACAGGCACACAAAGAGCGCGAGCGCGGAAAGGATGGATTTCATGGATGCCAAGAGGGTCAAACGGCGCAAAACGGAGCCCGGGCTACAAAAAATGGCCCTTAGCGGGTGCAAGCAGGGGCGCTGAGGTGGCGAACCACCAGACTGCGCAACAGGGGCAATTGTCCATGAAAGAAGTGCGTTGCGCCCGGAATCACCGTCACGGGCAGCGCTTGCGGGCGCGCCCACTGCAACACATCGGCCAGCGCAACCGTGTCGTCGAGTTCGCCATGCAGCACCAGGGTGTGCTCGCGCAAGTCGGCCGGAACGTCGGCCACACCAAAGCGCGACACGGCCGTGCCCACCAGCACCAGTTTGTGCGGCGCACGCGCTGGGCCAAGCGCGGCCAGCGCCTGGCTGGTCACAAAGGCCCCAAAGGAAAAGCCCGCCAGCGCCAGCGGGACGCCCGGCGCAGGCTGCATGCTCTGGTCGATCACCGCCAACAGATCCTGCAACTCGCCCCGCCCTTCGTCGTGCACGCCTTCGGTGCCGCCAACGCCCCGGAAGTTGAAGCGCACGGCTCGCCAGCCACACAGGACAAATGCGCGCGCCAGCGTTTGCACCACCTTGTTGTTCATGGTGCCGCCAAACAGGGGGTGCGGGTGTGCGATGACGGCAACGCCGCGTGGCGCCACCCCATCGGGGAGCAAGGGTGCATCCACCAGGGCCTCAATGGCACCCGCCTGACCTTGCAGTGTGATTTTCTGGGTGTGTGCGTTCACGGATCAGCGCCCGAGGTGTGGCGGCACCAGCAGGCGCTCCACCACCTTGCCGCCAATCAGGTGCGAGGTGACGATTTCGTCAATATCCTGCGTATCCACGTAGCTGTACCACACGCCCTCGGGGTACACCACCGCCACCGGCCCGGCGGCGCAGCGGTCCAGGCAACCAGCCTTGTTGACCCGCACCTGGCCCGGCCCGGCCAAGCCTGCGTCGCGGATCTTCTGCTTGCAGTGGTCAAATGCCTGTTGCGCACTGTGGCGCGCGCAGCACGCCTCGTCGTTCTTGCGCTCATTGAGGCAGAAAAAAATGTGGCGCTCGAAGTAGGGCGCAGGGGTTTCTGGGGTTGCAGTCATGCGCCGATTCTAGTTTTTCGATTCAGCGCGCCCAATTTGGGAAACAACATACAGAAGCGTGGCATAGGGCCACAGCCAGCCCAGCCACTGCGCCAGACCATGGAAGCGGATGAACCGCCCCTGCTCCCAGGCTTGCAGGGTTTGCGCGAAATACGGGCTTGTGGGCGCCTGGTTGAGCAGGCCCAGGTACACGCCCAGGGCCAGCAGCAGCAGTGCAGCGGCTGCGCGCCACGGAATCCACGCCAGCAGCAGCGCCAGGAACAGCGCCAGCAGCATGCCGAGCAGCGCGGGCATCCCCAGCCAGGCCCAGGCATGGGAAGGCCCCCAACTCAGGGCGGCCGAAAGCGCGGTCGCAGCCACACCCACGGCCAGCGTCAGCAGCACCAAGGGCACGCGCCGGTGCAGCGAGCGAACGACGCAATACCCCAGCAGGCAGGGGATCAATAGGCCCAGACAGACGCACAGGCTTTCCATCCCGGGTGCCAATGGCCGCAGCCCGATGTCGTGCAGGGGAAACCACTCGCGCCAAGGCGTTTCACTCAACTCCAGCGCCAGCGCATCGTGCACACGCACTAGAACTTGCCCCAGCCCAAAGGGCACGGACGCCGGAAACATCAGCGCCAGCGGCCAGGTGGCCAG
This sequence comes from uncultured beta proteobacterium, assembly GCA_903863395.1. Classification (GTDB taxonomy): domain Bacteria; phylum Pseudomonadota; class Gammaproteobacteria; order Burkholderiales; family Burkholderiaceae_C; genus Allorhodoferax. Next base: position 2,515 of record CAIPBW010000198.1, on the reverse strand, counting down.
CAACACCATGCCGCCGCGCGACTGCTCCACAAACCAGCGCGCACGCAGCCGACTCCAGCGCCGCACCAGCCCCATGCGGTCAAGCAGCAGTGTGGCGCAGGCACCCAAACCCGCGCCAACGGTGTTGAACAGGAGGTCTTCGCGCGAGGGTACGCGCTCAGGCAGGTAGCTTTGCAGGGTTTCCATGGCAAGCGAAAGCAGCATCCCCAGCAGCAGGGGAAGCAATACCGGGTGGCGCGCGCACGCGCGCAGCACGCTCAAGGCGAGCAGCGCTCCCAAAGGCATGTAGCCCAGCACATTGATCGTGACGTCGAACCCGGTCCAGTAGCGCGGCAGCGGTGCCAACAGGAAAGCCCAGGGTGGCAGACCCTGGTCGCGCCAGGGCGAAAACGGATACAAACTGGCATAAACAATCAGCGCGCCATACGCCAGCGCAAGCGGAGAGGCTGATGTTTTATGCATACGGAACCTTGGTAGCAGCCGTTGCCCAAGCCCTAAAAAAAACCCCAGCACTAGGGCTGGGGTAGTAAGCCTTTTTGCTGTCACACATCCAGGCCCCGCTCAGGGAGGAAAAGCGGGAGGTAGCAAGCTACCCGGGCTGAAATATAGCAATTCTTTTGTGGGGATGCAAGAAAAAGGTTTCACTTTTTATCAATTAAGCCGTCACCTTTGCGACTCCAGAGCCCGCTGTGTGCCGCTGCGTTTGCGGGATTTTTTGCTGCGACGCCAGCTTGAAGCGACCGCAACCGCACAGAATGAGGCACAATTTTCCCCCATGACGCATTCCACCCCCTACGCTCCCTTTCCCCTCGGGCGACCCCGCCGCCTGCGCCGCGACACGTTCACCCGCAACCTGGTGCGCGAAAACACACTCACCGCCCACGACCTGATTTACCCCGTCTTTGTCGTGGACGGCCAGCGCCAGCGCGTGCCCATTGCCTCGATGCCAGGCGTGGAGCGCCTCAGTCTGGACCTGCTGCTGCCCGTGGCCGAAGAGTGCGTAAAACTGGGTATTCCGGTGATGGCGCTGTTTCCGGTGATTGACCAGTCGCTCAAGACCTACGACGGCAAGGAAGCCACCAACCCCGACGGACTGGTTCCGCGCGTGGTGCGCGGCTTGAAGAAGGAGTTTCCCGATCTGGGCGTGATGACCGATGTGGCGCTTGACCCCTTCACCAACCACGGCCAGGACGGCCTGCCCGACACCCGCCCCGAGGCGGGGGGCTACATCCTCAACGACGAGACGGTGGAAGTACTGGTGCGCCAGGCGCTGGCCCAGGCCGACGCCGGTGTGGACATCGTCGCCCCGAGCGACATGATGGACGGGCGCATTGGTGCCATTCGCCACGCGCTCGAAGCCCGGGGCCACATCCACACCCGCATCATGGCCTACAGCGCCAAATACGCCAGCGCGTTTTACGGGCCGTTTCGCGACGCGCTCGGCTCGGCCAGCAACCTGGGCAAAAGCAACAAAAAGGTCTACCAGATGGACCCGGCCAATAGCGACGAAGCGCTGCGCGAAGTCGCACTCGACATTGCCGAGGGTGCCGACATGGTCATGGTCAAGCCCGGCATGCCCTACCTGGACGTGGTGCGGCGCGTCAAGGACGAGTTCAAGGTGCCCACGTTTGCCTACCAGGTCAGCGGCGAGTACGCCATGCTCAAGGCGGCGGCACAAAACGGCTGGCTCGACCACGACGCCGTGATGCTCGAAGCGCTGCTGGCATTCAAGCGTGCGGGCGCCGACGGCGTGCTCACCTACTTTGCCCGCGACGCTGCCCGCCTGCTGCAGCAATGAGAGTGCCTGAGGCTGCCCCTTGGCAGCTTTGGGCCGTTTTCCCGTTAACCCGCTGACTTGGGGGGCCGATGCGCATCTTCCATATCCAGAGCAACAGCGTCACCGAAAGCGCCGACCTGGACGCGCTCACCCACCAGGGCCTGCCACCGCAAGGTTTTGTCTGGTTGGCGTGCGCGCGCAGTGAGTTTGAGTTGCAGCAAACCCCGATCCAGGCCATGCTGCTGGCCCTGTGCGGGATGCAACTGGTGGATCTGCACATCTCGGACCTGCTCAACAAGCAGTTGCCGTCGCATTACGACTTCACCTCGCAGTACGACGTGCTGGTGTTTCGGCGCTTGGCTGCGGGTACCAGTGCGCTGCCGCAGGACGCCGAGGAGCCCACCCTGCCCAACGCCACACGCCGGAGCGGGCCACCGATCCTGCGCCGCATCGACACCAACCCGGTCGGGTTTGCCATTTTCGAGCGCGTGCTGCTGACCGTGCACCCCAGCGACTGCGCCGTGCAGGAAGCCTACGCAAGCAAGTTGCAGCAAGCCGCCCGCTTGGAGGCACGCGCCAGCGGCGTGCGCCTGCCCTCCAGCCCGGCCGACATGATGCTGCGCATCGTCAACCTGATGGTCGATGGTTTTCTGGAACTGCGCCGCGAACTGACCCACCAGCTCGACCACTGGCAAAGCGAACTGCTCAACCCCCGCACGCGCTTTAACAACTGGGGGG
>CAIPBW010000197.1 GCA_903863395.1 uncultured beta proteobacterium | reverse complement strand
GTCATCGCGAGGCCGTCAGGCCGTGGCGATCCATGACTTCATGCCCGCATGGACTGCCGCGCTTCGCTCGCAGTGACAGCCTCTCGACGCGAGGCCATGCGCCACCTCGTCATCGCGAGGCCACGCACCCCGTCATCGCGAGGCCGACGGCCGTGGCGATCCATGACTTCATGCCTGCATGGACTGCCGCGCTTGCCTCTCAATGGCAGCCAAAGGACATGGACTGCCGCGTCGCTTCGCTCCTCGCAGTGACAACCCCCCCGTCATCGCGAGGCCATGCCACCCTCGTCATCGCGAGGCCATGCCACCCTCGTCATCGCGAGGCCGTCAGGCCGTGGCGATCCATGACTTCATGCCTGCATGGATTGCCGCGCTGCGCTCGCAATGACAGCCAAAGCACATGGATTGCCGCGTCGCTTCGCTCCTCGCATTGCCGGACGCGGTAGAGTTGTTTGACTGCGCTCAACCCGCGCTCAACCAGTTTTTGCAGCGCTTTGCCTTGAGCAACCAGAGAGCAGAAAGCGCGCAAACCTATGTGTTGCTGCGCGGGGGTGGCGCTTAGCAGCACCGCGTGCCTCAGGCGGGTGCGCTGGCTTGCAAGGCGGCGATAACCTGCTCGACGCGGTCCTGGCCCCAGAACATCTGTTCGCCGACAAAGAAGGTGGGGGCACCAAACACGCCGCGCTCGACTGCGTGCACGGTGACGGCCTTGAGCTGGTCTTTGGTGACCTGGGCGTTGGCCTGGGCCAGCACGCTGGCGCTGTCAAAGCCCGCCTTGCTCAGCACCTGATCGACGACGATGGGGTCGTTCATGTTCAGTGCGTCCACCCAAATGGCTTGGTAGATGGCGTCCATGTATTGCTGGATGCGCGGATCAGCGCTCGTTTGCAATGCGGTCACGGCGCGCATCAGCGTGGTGGTGATGATGGGGAAGTGCGGGTTCATGTTGAGCGCCACGCCATAGGCGTCTGCAAAGCGCTTCATGTCCACAAAAATATAGCGCCCCTTGGCGGGCACACTCATGGGCGAGGCGTTGCCGGTGGCCTGAAACACTGCGCCCAGCAGCATTGGGCACATGTTGACCTGGGCTCCGGTTTGCGCGCAGATCTTGGGCAACTGGGTGTGCGCCAGGTACGAGGCCGGGCTGCCAAAGTCAAAGTAGAAATCGAAGGTCTTGCGCATGGGAGTCTCCGTGGGTGTTGTCATGCAAATGCGGTGGGCGTAGCGGTCTTGCGCTGGCTAAAACGTTTCCATGTACGGGCGCAGGTCAAGCTCGTGCGTCCAGGCGTCGCGGGGCTGCTGATGCAGCATCCAGTAGGCGTTCGCAATGTGGTCGGGGTTGAGGATGCCGCCCTGGTCCTTGAGCGCATAACGCTGTGGAAACAGGGTGCGGATGAACTCGGTGTCAATCGCTCCGTCAATGATGGTGTGGGCCACGTGAACGCCCATCGGCCCCAACTCGCGCGCCATGCTTTGCGCCAGGGCACGCAGCGCCATCTTGCCGCCCGAGAAGCCCGCAAAATGCGCGCTGCCGCGCAGCGACGCGGTGGCTCCGGTGAAGATGATGGTGCCCTTGTGCGCCACGCCGGGCTGGGCGCTGGGCACCTCACGCGCAACCATGCGCTTGGCCACCTCGCGCCCGGTCAGGAAGCCGGCCAGGCAAGTCATTTCCCACATCTTGGTGTAGCGCCGCGCGGTCTCGGTCAGGATGCTGTTGGGCGAGTTGGCACCGATGTTGAACACCAGCACTTCAATCGGCCCGATGGTGGATTCAATCTGCTCCACCAGCGCAATCACCTCGTCCTCGTTGCGCGCGTCCGACCCAAACCCGTAGGCCACGCCCGCGGCGCTGCGAATCTGTTCCAGCAGCGGTGCGAGCTTGTCCGCGCTGCGGCGCGTGGCACACACCGCAAACCCCTCGCGCGCAAAGCGCCGCGCCACCGCACCGCCGGTGGCGTCGCCCGCGCCGATCACAAGGCAAACTTTTTGGAGACTCATGGTTCAAGGATAGCCGCACGCGGGCCAAACGTGCAACGGCAGAGCGCATATCCCTGTCACGCAGGCTACATTGGAGCGGCGGAACTGGTGCGACTACCGCGGATCATGTCTTTCTCCGGCAACGCCGGGTCACTGGGGTCAGAGCCCGATTTCGTTCAACGCGGTTGGTCTCCGGCAAGACCCTCGTCCTGAATCGTGATCTGACCCCATTGACCCTTCAAAGGTTGGCGCGTCAAGCATCCCCGCAAACCGACGCTCAATCGAACAGGGAGGCAAAGCCTTCGGGGGGTTCGAAGCGGTTGTTGCGTTGTACCAGGCGGGTGGGGCCGGGCAGGGCGCGGGTGGCGACTGGGTGCTTGGGGTCGCCGGGGAAGCACAGCGTTAGGGCACCGTCTTCGATCAGGGCTTGCGGCAAGATCACCGGGGGTGGCTGGTTGCGTGCGCTTTGCAAAACGCTTGCCACGCTGGCGTGGCGGGAGAGTTGTGCCAGGCTCAGGATTTGCGGCGGGGCCAATTCGATCTCGCGGCTCCAGTACTGGTCGAGCGCGGCGCGCGGGGCGAGCCACACGCTCTCGGTGGCCTCGTGGTTGTCGTGGCGCGCCTCCTGGTCGCTGGGCGCGGCAGCCACAAAAAAGCGTGTATCGAATCGTTTGGCGGTGTGCGGCGGTACCTGGGGCGTGATCCAGCGCGCCCAGGGCAGCACGGCGCTGGTCTGCAGCCGCAGGCCCAGTTGAGCCAGCAACTGGTTGAACGGCAGAGACGGGGCTTGTGCCTGCGCCGCGTGCGCGGCAGCGGCGTTGGCGGTAAACAGCACGCCCGACTCTTCAAACGCCTCGCGCAGCGCGGCCACGTACAGGCCGGTGGCGTGGGACGGGGCGATGTCGGGCTCGCCCAGGGCGGCGTGCAGGTGGGTGGCATCCTGGTCCAGATGGGTTGCGGCATCCACCTGGGTGTCGCTTTCGTCAAGTTTGCCGCCCGGAAACACGTAGGCACCGCCGAGCACGTCAGACAGGCCGTGGCGCTTGACCAGAAAAACTTCCAGTCCGGTGCTGCCGTCGCGCAGCATGACGACAGTGGCCGCCTGGCGCGGGGTGACAAAGGGTACTTCGGGTTTCAATTCCATGGTGTTGGGTGTTGTTAGATTCAGGTCAATAGCAAAGGGGTGGTCTTGCAGTAGAGTGGCACCCGCGTGCGCCAGGTTGGGTCGGGCGCTCTGTTCCACTTTTTCACTTCAGGACTGATTATGAGTATCGATTTCAAAGGTCGCGTCGCAATTGTGACCGGTGCCGGGGGCGGTCTGGGTCGTCACCATGCGCTGGCACTCGCGGCCAGAGGCGCCAAGGTGCTGGTCAATGACTTGGGAGGTGCACGCGACGGTACGGGTGGCTCGGTGAGCGCCGCCCAGGCGGTGGTGGACGAAATCCGCGCTGCTGGTGGCGAGGCCATTGCCAACGGCGCGTCCGTGACCGACTGGGACGCCGTGCAGGCCATGGTGCGCCAGGCGATGGATACCTGGGGACGGGTCGATATTCTGGTCAACAACGCCGGTATTCTGCGCGACAAGACCTTTGCCAAGATGGATCTGGCCGATTTCCGTACGGTTATCGATGTGCACCTGATGGGCGCAGTGCATTGCACCAAGGCCGTGTGGGCGATCATGAATGCGCAAAAGTATGGCCGTATCTTGATGACCACGTCTTCAACCGGCTTGTATGGCAACTTTGGCCAGACCAATTACGGCGCGGCCAAGCTGGCGTTGGTGGGCTTTATGCAGACACTGGCCCTGGAAGGTGCCAAGAACGACATCCGCGTCAACGCCCTGGCCCCCACGGCAGCCACGCGCATGACCGAGGGCTTGCTGCCCGACGCCGTGCTGGCGGCCATCAAGCCCGAAGCAGTGGTTCCGGCCATGCTGGTACTGGTGTCGCAGGACGCGCCCACGCGCACCGTCCTGTGCGCCGGGGCGGGCAATGTCGAGTCGGCCAACATCACCATGACCCAGGGTGCCTGGATTGGCCTGGATGAACAGTCGCCCGAGCGCTTGGCCGCCCTGATGGAAAAGGTGCGCGACCGCACCGGCGAAATGGTGCCGCCCAATGGCGGATCGCAGGGCACGCACGAAGTCGGCCAGGCCACCGCCCATCTGGCTTGAGCCTTGCGAGCCCCCTGTTTCGGGTGACCGAGGCTGCTTATGAACCATGAACCAGGGTTTCGTCACTGCGAGCGTAGCGCGGCAGTCCATGCATTTTTAAGACATGGATTGCTTCACTTCGTTCGCAATGACGGGGGCAAGGCTCATGACGAGAGCGCCGAGCGCCAGACTGTGGTAACTTTGCGCTCCCTTGATGGAGCACCATGAACCCTGGTATGGACCGTAACGCAAGCACCGCCGCAGGCCTGGCGCAGTTTGACCTCACAGGCATGCGCCGTGGCGTCGAAAAAGAGAGTCTGCGCGTCACCGCCGAGAGCGTTCTGGCGGCAACGCCGCACCCCGCAGCGCTGGGGTCGGCGCTGACGCACCCGCGCATCACCACCGACTTCAGCGAATCGCAGGTGGAACTGATCACCGGCGTGCATCCTGATGTAGCGTCGTGCCTGGAGGAACTGAACCAGATTCAGCAGGTCACCCTACGTGCCCTGGGCAATGAAATGCTGTGGGCGTCGAGCATGCCGTGCGGCCTGCCTTCGGACGACGCCATTCCCATTGGGCAGTACGGCAGTTCCAATGACGGCCGCGCCAAGAGCGTCTACCGCGTGGGCCTGGGCCACCGCTATGGCAGGCGCATGCAGACCATCTCGGGCATTCACTACAACTGGTCGCTGCCGGGGGTTTCGAGCGAGGGCTACTTCGGCCTGATCCGCAACTTCCGCCGCCACGCCTTCTTGCTGCTGTACCTGTTTGGCGCGTCGCCTGCGGTGTGTTCCACCTTTGTGGCCGGGCGCAAGCACCCCCTGCAGGCGCTTAACCAGTACACCATGTACCTGCCCTACGCCACTTCATTGCGCATGGGGCGGCTGGGCTACCAGAGCGACGCCCAGGCCACGCTGGCGGTGAGCTACAACAGTTTGTCGGGCTACGTGGAGGCGCTTGCGCGCGCCATGCGTCAGCCGTACCCGGCTTACGAAGCCATTGGCGTGCGTAACGCCGACGGCCAGTACCGCCAATTGGCCACCAGTCTGCTGCAGATCGAAAACGAGTTCTACGCTTCGATTCGCCCCAAGCGCGTGACGCAACCGGGCGAGCGCCCCTTGCACGCCCTGCGTGCGCGCGGCGTGGAGTATGTGGAAGTGCGGCTGATGGACCTGGACCCGTTTGAGCCGGTTGGCATCAACGCCCAGACCATGCGCTTTCTGGATGCGTTTTTGCTGCATTGCCTATTCACGAGCAGCCCGCCGGATACGCCGACCGAAATTGCGGCCCTGGCGCGCAACCAGCACCTGGTGGCCGAGCGCGGGCGCGAACCCGGCCTGCTGCTGGAGCGTGGAGAAGCTCAGGTGGCACTGACCGAGTGGGCGGCAGAACTGCTGGAAGAAATGGAAGTGTTTGCGCGGCGTCTGGACGCTGACCAG
>CAIPBW010000196.1 GCA_903863395.1 uncultured beta proteobacterium | reverse complement strand
GGATCGCTGCAGGCGCACCGCGCGCTGGAGCAGGACGTGCGTGCCAATGCGCAGGCAGCGGCCTTTCGCGACCCACGCTTTGCGCCGCTGACGCTGGCCGAGCTGGCGCGCACGCGCGTGGAAGTCTCGTTGCTCAGCGCCGCGCAAGACCTGCGCTTTAGTGGCGAAGCCGATGCGCTTGCCCAGTTGCGCCCGCTGGTGGACGGAGTGATCTTCAGCGCCGGGCAGTACCGCAGCACGTTCTTGCCGCAGGTGTGGGAGCAGTTGCCCGACGCGCGCACCTTCATGGCGCACCTCAAGCAAAAGGCCGGATTGGCGGCCAACTTCTGGTCGGACGACGTGCGCCTGCAACGCTACGAGGTGCAAAAGTGGAAGGAGTAAGCGAAGCGCTCAGCGGTGTGCCCGCGCGCTGGTGGCATGCGCTGGACGACGGACGCATTCAGTGCGACCTGTGCCCGCGCGACTGCAAGCTGCACGAGGGCCAGCGCGGTGCCTGCTTTGTGCGCGCGATGCAGGACGGCGCGATGATTCTCACCACCTATGGCCGCAGCTCGGGCTTTTGCATCGACCCGATCGAGAAGAAGCCGCTCAACAATTTCTACCCTGGATCGAGCATCCTGTCGTTTGGCACGGCGGGCTGCAACCTGGTGTGCAAGTTCTGCCAGAACTGGGATATTTCCAAGTCGCGCGACATGGACCGGTTGATGGACCAGGCCTCACCCAAGGCAATTGCGCACGCGGCCAAGCAGCACGGCGCGCACAGCGTGGCATTCACCTACAACGACCCGGTGATATTTGCCGAATACGCCATGGACACCGCCGACGCCTGCCATGCGCTGGGCGTCAAGACGGTTGCCGTAACGGCGGGCTACATGCATCTGCCGCCCGCGCGCGCGTTCTTTGCCAGGATGGACGCCGCCAATATCGACCTCAAGGCCTTTAGCGACGACTTCTACGCCCAGCTCTGCGGCGGCAAGCTCCAAGCCATTCTGGACCTGCTCTGCGTAGTGCACCACGAGACCGACTGCTGGCTGGAGCTCACCACCTTGCTGATTCCGGGCAAGAACGACAGCGACGCCGAACTGCAGGCGCTGTGCACCTGGGTGGCGCGCGAGTTGGGGCCCGATGTGCCCTTGCACTTTTCGGCCTTCCACCCCGACTGGAGGATGCGCGACATTCCCGCCACGCCACCGGCCACGCTCGGCCGGGCGCGGCGCATCGCCATGGACGCGGGCTTGCGCTACGTCTATACCGGCAACGTGCATGACCAAGCCGGTGGCCAGACCCTGTGCCCGGGCTGCGGCCAACCGGTGGTGCAGCGCGACTGGTACCGCATCCTGGGCTACGCCCTGGACGAGACCGGCCACTGCCGCCACTGCGGCACCAGTGTGGCCGGACGCTACGGCGTGTTTGGCAAACCCTTTGGCCCGCAACGCATCCCGATCCGGCTACACGCTGCCTGAAACGCAGCCATAAAGCCCTGGATCGCCACGGCCTGGCGGCCTCGCGATGACGGGGAACTGTGACGGCCTCGCGGTGACATCATCTATCTCGCGTTTCCATCCTGCCATCGGCGTGGCGTGCGAAGCGGGCTTGGAGCGCGGGGTGTACCTGGTCACTGCGCGGCCAGGGCCAGCCGCCGAATTGGGTGGCGCGGTAGTCGGCAAAGGCCTGGTGGATTTCGGCCTGGGTGTTCATCACGAACGGGCCGTACTGCGCCACCTGCTCGCCAATGGGACGGCCTTGCAGCATCAGCAGTTCGCTCACCTCGCCGCCGTTTACCAGTTCCACCACAGCGTTGGCGCGCAGTTCGATGGCGCAGCCGCTTGGCACCTCTTGCCCGTCGATGCGCAGCGTGGTGCCCTGGAAGTAGTAGAGCTGGCGGCGCGTCTGGGCAAAGCGCGCCGCAGGCAGGCTCCAGCGCGCGCCG